>NZ_JBVJIJ010000003.1:413134-486015 GCF_055586325.1 Dactylosporangium sp. NPDC051087
CTACCGGGCCACCGACGTCGCCGGGAACACCTCCGCCGAGGGCATGGCCTCGTTCACCGTGGTCGCGCCGCCGGTGCAGGACACCACCCCGCCGACCGTCACCGCCGCCGTGACCGGGAACCAGGACGGTAGCGGCCGGTACGTCGGCGCGGCGACCGTGACGGTCACCGCGACCGACAGCCAGTCCGGGGTGCGGTCGATCGAGTACACAGTGGACGGTGGTGCCTGGACCGTCTACACCGCACCGGTCGTCGTCCGCGCGCCGGGCGTGCACGCGGTCAGCTACCGCGCCACCGACCGGGCGTCGAACGTCGCCGCCGCGCAGTCCGTGGCGTTCACCGTCGTCGCGGACGGGACCGACGCCTGCCCCGGCTCCGACGACCGCCCGCACGTCGTCATCGGCGGCGTCGACTCCGGCGTGGCGAACGTCGACACGGGCAACGGGTGCACCATCAACGACCTGATCGCCGAGCACGCCTCCTACCCCGACCACGCTGCCTTCGTCCGGCACGTCGACGCCGTCACCACGCCGCTGGTGACCAGCGGCGTGCTCACCCGCCGGGACCAGGGCGCGATCCTGCGCGCCGCGTCCCGCTCCGCCATCCCCTTCGCTCTCCGAGGAGTGTCCTGATGCGCCGTTCTCTAGTGACGGGTGCCGCACTTTCGCTGGCCGCCACCGCCGTGCTGGTCGGGTCGGCCGCCCAGCAGGCGAACGCCGGGCTGGTGACCTACTGCGTCGGCACCGGCGGCGCGGTGACCGTGCCGAACGACCTGTACGTCCCGGCGGGGGAGTCCTGCTCCCTGGACGGGACCACGATCACCGGTAACGTGCAGGTCGCCGCGGGCGCCGACCTGGTCGTGAACAACGGCACCATCAGCGGCGAGGTCCGCATCGCCGCCGACGGCTACCTGGACGCGACCGGCACCAGCATCGGCGGCCAGGTCGTCCTCGCCGCCGGGGGGTTCGGCGTGTACCTGCGCGACGGCAGCAGCGGCACGGTCACGCTGCGGCCGAAGGGCACCGCCACGATGGAGGGCTTCCTCTTCGTGGAGGGCACCACGGTCACCGGCAACGTCTCCGTCAGCGTCGGCGAGGCCCGCCTCGACCAGCTGACCCAGGTCACCGGCAACGTCAGCAGCAGCGGCGCCTACTACACCGACGTGCACGACTCGTTCATCGACGGCACCCTGTCGGTGCTCAACGCCGCGACCGGCAGCGTCGTGTGCGGCAGTGCCGTGAAGGGCAAGGCCACCTTCGCCGGCAACCTCGGCGGCGTCCAGCTCGGCCCGAACGGCACCCTCGACGGCTGCGCCTCCGGCGGCTACTTCGGCCGCGACGTCAGCATCACCAACACCACCGGCGACGTCTCCCTCGAGGACAACGTCATCAACGGCCAGCTCCAGCTCGGCGGCAACACCCCGGCCGCCCGGGTCGGCGCCGACAACCGCATCCGTGGCGGCGTCACCGGCGAGCAGTCGCTGGCCGCCGCCCGGGCCGCGGCGGCCGCCGCCGACCGGGACTCGGCCGGTGAGCAGCACGCGACCGACCGCCGCGCCGGCGCCGTCGGCGAAGCGGTCGCGGCGGGACCCGCCCGCCTGTAGAAGGTCGTGAGGGGCCGCGGACGCACCGTCCGCGGCCCCGCTCGGCTCACCAGATCTGGAACATCTGCCTGGTGAGGTTGGGAAGGGGGTTGGCCTGGACGAAGCCGGCGCCGCCCCCGGGGTTCCCGGCCTCGACGGCGAGGGCCAGGCCGGAGAAGGCGTTGTTGATGTGCCAGACCGGCAGCACCGCGTCCTGGGTCCGGGTCCACTGCTGGCTCGCCGTGCCGTCGCAGGGCCGCTGCACGACCGGCGTCCCGGCCGTGAGGGAGTTGCCGTTCTCCGTGTCGAGGCACTGCCGGCTGAACCGGTTCTCGACGGTGTACGTGCTGCCGTTGACCAGCTGCCACGTCCACTGCCCGTTCCAGGCCATCTGCGAGTAGGTGGCGGTCACCACCTGCAGGTCGTTGGACGTGTACGGCGACGGCACCGCGGCCACCAGCCCGTTGTAGTAGGCGCTGAGGCGCTCCGGGCTGCCGGGGATCGCGTGCGCCGGTGCCGCGGCCGCCAGCATGCCACCGGCGGCGACCGAGGTGGCGAGCGCCAGCCGCGCGAACCGGCTGACCAGTTTCGAGTGTCGCATTGCAGGACCTCCGTGTCCGTGACGAGTCATGCCGACCACTGTCGGCGGCCGACCTTCGACGAACCTTCGGAGAACCTTCAGCGCGGGCCGACGTGGAAGCTGTGCTCGCCGGGCGGGCTGACGAAGCCGTCCGACCAGTAGGCGAGCGCTTCCGGTGGGATCTCGAAGCGGACCTCGCGGGACTCGCCGGGCCGCAGCGGCACGCGTTCGAAGCCGATCAGGCGGCGCAGCGGCGCGGGGACGGACCAGCCGCGGGGCGTGACGTAGAGCTGCACGACCTCGTCGCCGGCCCGGTCGCCGGTGTTGGTGACCGTGACGGCCGCGGTGGAGCCGTCGACCGTGACCTCGCCGTATTCGAAGGTGGTGTACGACAGGCCGTGGCCGAACGGGTACAGGGGCGCGCCGCGGAAGTACTGGTACGTCCAGCCGGAGCCGATGATGTCGTGGTCGGTCGGGTCGGGCAGGACGGTGTCCGCGCGGTACCAGGTCTGCGGCAGCCGGCCGGCGGGGTTGGTCACGCCGAGCAGGGCGCCGGCGACGGCGGTGCCGAGCTCCTGGCCGGCGTGGGAGGTCCACAGGATCGCCGGGACGTGGTCCTGGGCCCAGTCGATCGCGTACGGGTAGCTGGACACCAGGACGAGGACCGTGTCGGGGCGCGCCGAGGCGACCGCGCGCAGCAGCGCCTCCTGCTCCGGCGGGAGCAGGAGGGTCGAGCGGTCGACGGTCTCGCGGCCGTTGATGTGCGGGTCGTTGCCGAGCACCACGACGACCCGGTCGGCGGCGCGGGCGGCGGCGACGGCCTCGTCGACGCCGGACGTCACCAGTTCCCGGACGAGCCGCACCGCGCCGTCCGCCGTGCCGGCGACCAGGCTCCCGCCGGGTCCTTCGCTGACGTACCGGCGCAGCGCGTTGGACCACAGCAGGAACTCGCCCGGCCCGGCCGGGTGCAGCTCCCACAGCTCCCGGACCACCCAGCCGTCCGGGGTGACGGCGCCGGCGGTGAGCAGCCCGTCGTCGTCGACGGTCACGTACCGCCCGGAGGCCGTGTCCCGCAGCGTGTGCACGGGCACCGGGCACTGCACGCTGACGCCCCAGTCCTGATGGGCGAAGACCGCGCCGGCCCCGTCGGCCAGCCGCAGCGGCCCGCCGGCGTGCACCGCCCGACCGTCCGGTGTGGACAGCCGGACGCGGTCCGCGCCGTCCACGGTGGACGCGGCGCCCAGCGCGTCCGCGACGGTGACCGCGTAGGGGAGGGTGCCGCTGTACCAGTCGGTGAGCACCCGGTCGCCGAGGTGCCCGATGACCGCCACCCGGCCCGGTGACGTCCACGGCAGCGTGCCGGGGGAGTTCTTGAGCAGCACGACCCCCTCGTGCGCGGCGCGGGCGGCGAGCCGGGCGTGCTCGTCGCAGGCGATCACGTCACCGCCGATGCTCCGGTACGGGTCGCGGGAGGGGTCGAACTCGCCGGTGGCGGCGCGCATCCGCAGCAGCCGGCCGACGGCGGCGTCGATGTCCGCCTCCGTGATCAGCCCCTGCTCCAGCGCCGAGGTGAACCGGGCGATCGTCGGCGCCGGGTCGGGCCCGTTGTCGGTGTAGCTGTCCACCCCGGCGCGCAGCGCGGCGGCGTGCGCCGCGGCGTGGTCCTCGAAATGGTGCTCGGTGTCCACGAGGTTCGACGGCGCCTGCGCGTCGGAGCACACCACCAGGTCGGGGGCGACGGCCCGCAGCACCGCGGCCAGCAGCGGGTGGACGTGGTTCGGGATGCCGTTGACCAGGTTGTAGGCGGGCATCACCCCGGCCGCCACGCCGGCGCGCAGCGGGGCGAGGAACCCCGGCAGCTCATACTCGTGCAGCACGCGGGGCGGCACCGCGATGTCGGCGACGTCCCGGTCGGTCTCCACGTTGTACGCGAGGAAGTGCTTGAGGACCGGGGCCGTGCGCCACACGTCGGGGTCGTCGCCGCGCAGCCCGGTGCAGAACGCGACGGCCAGCTCGGCGGTGGCGAACGGGTCCTCGCTGTAGCCCTCCTCGTTGCGGCCCCAGCGCGGGTCGCGCAGCGGGTTGACCACCGGCGCCCACACGTTGAGCGACGCGCGCCCGTCCCGGTGCAACGCGCGGACCTCCGTCGAGGCCGCCTCGCCGACGGCGCGCAGCAGCGCCCGGTCCCAGCTCGCGCCGAGCCCGACGGCCTGCGGGAAGACGGTGGCCCGGCCGAGCCAGGCGACGCCGTGCAGCACCTCGCAGCCGGTATGGAACTCGGCCAGCCCCAGTCGCGGGACGGCCGGCTGCCGCTGGTGCAGCAGCGCGATCTTCTCGGCGATCGTGAGCCGTCGCAGCAGGTCCGGCACGGTCATCTAGGCCCCCACTCCGCGGAAACACCGATGCTGTCGAAGCGCTTCGATGATCGGTGGCACCCGGGCCGCTGTCAAACCTCACGAAACTTTCACACCCGGCGGCACGGTTCACACGGCAATACGACGGTCGCCGTCGATGTCCTTGTCGGGTGTGCGTCGATGCCCTACGGTCTGGCAGTCGAGCGCTGTCGAAGCGCTTCGACAGTTCCCGACGCTTCCGAACACCCCGACACTCCGGAAAGCCTCGATCACCCGAAGGGTGGACCCACCATGCAAAGCGGAGCGACCCCGGGGATGAGCCGGCGCGGCCTGCTCACCTCCATCGCCGTCATCGCCGCCGTGCCGCTCCTGGACGGCTGCGGCAGCCCGAAGGAGAAGACCTCGGGCACCACCGGCGAGGGCGACCTGGCCAAGGCGCTGCCCGCCTACCAGGCCGGCGACCTGGTCAAACCCGACTTCCCGGTCGTCGCCGGTGCCAACGGCGCGTCCACCGACCCGGCGTTCCTGGCCTACCCGGCCAACCCGCCGAAGACCGTCACCGGCCAGGTCGGCAACGGCGGCACGTACGTGACGATGACCCCGCTCTGGGGCGCGATCCCACCCTCCAGCGGCAACGCCTACTACGACACGGTCAACGCCGCGCTCGGCGCGACCCTGAAGCTGCAGCCCGCCGACGGCAACACCTACGCCGACCTGCTGCCGCCGCTCTTCGCCGCCGACAAGCTCCCCGACTGGATCAACGTCCCGAGCTGGACCACCACCAAGCTCAACTTCGGCGAGGCGGTCCGCACGAAGTTCGCCGACCTCACCCCGTACCTCGCCGGGGACAAGATCAAGCAGTACCCGAACCTCGCCGCCCTGTCCACGAACGCGTGGGTCGCCGGGGTGTGGAACGGCAAGCTGTACGGCCTGCCGATCTACTCCTCCAACGCCGTCGTCGCCGGCGCGTACTACTACCGCAAGGACCTCTTCGACAAGGCCGGCGTCTCCGCCGACATCAAGAGCGTCGCCGACCTCGAGGCGGCCGGGAAGGCGCTGACCGACGCGAGCGCCGGGCACTGGGCGTTCGACGACCTGTTCGGCAACGACGCCGCCTACATCTGCCAGCTGTTCGGCTTCCCCGCCACCGGCTACCCGTGGACGGCCGACGCCGGCGGCAAGCTGCGGCACCGGTACGAGACCGAGGGCATCGTCGAGGCGCTCAACTGGCACGCCAAGATGGTAAAGGCCGGCTACCTGCACCCCGACGCCGTCGCCAACAACAGCCAGAACGCCAAGCAGCGCTTCTGGAGCGGGAAGGTCGCCGTCTGCGCCGACGGCACCGGCGCGTGGAACGGCGACGACGCCAAGTCCGGCGCGGCGGCGGACCCGAGCTACAACCGGCAGGCGTTCAAGCTGTTCAGCGCCAAGGGCGACAAGCCCACCATCCCGCTCGGCAACGGCGCGGGCATGTACAGCTACCTGAACAAGAAGCTCAACGACGGCCAGATCAAGGAACTGCTGTCGATCGCCAACTACCTCGCCGCGCCCTATGGCTCGGCGGAGTGGCTGACCGTCAACTTCGGCAGCCCGGCGAAGCACTACACGATGACGGCCGGCAACCCGCTGCTGACCGAGCAGGGCAGCAAGGAGATCGCCACCACCTTCCAGTTCCTGTCCTGCCCCGCGTCGGCGAGTACGGTGCAGTCCGGTGCGGTCCAGGTGACGAAGGACGCCGCCGCGTGGCAGGCCGACATGGTCAAGTACGCGGTGAAGCCGCTGTTCTACGGCATGAACGTCAGCGAACCGGCCCAGTTCGCCGCGCTCGGCCAGCCGATGATCGACACCATCACCGACGTGAAGCTCGGCCGCAAACCGATCTCGGCGTGGACCGACGCGGTCGAGACCTGGCGCAAGCAGGGCGGCGACGACCTGCGCAAGTTCTACGACGGCATCCGCGAGAAGTACGGCACCGGCAAGTGACGACGGGAACACGGCGGGCGGCCGGCGTGGCGGCGCCGCCCGAGCCGCAGGCCAGGCCCCGGCGGTGGCGGATCAAGCTGCGCCGGGACCGGTCCCTGCTGATCATGACGCTGCCCGCGGTCGTGCTGCTCGCCGTGTTCGCCTACGTGCCGATGTTCGGGCTCATCACCGCGTTCCAGAGCTACGACATCTACTCCGGGTTCTGGTACAGCCCGCTCGTCGGGTGGGACAACTTCGAGCGGCTCCTGCAGGACCCGATCTTCTGGCACGCCCTGTCCAACACGCTCGTCATCAGCGCCGTGCAGCTCGTCCTGTACTTCCCGGTGCCGATCGCCCTCGCGCTGGTGTTCAACGAGATCGTCAACGCTCGCGTCCGCTCGTTCGTGCAGTCCGTGGTCTACCTGCCGCACTTCTTCTCCTGGGTCCTCGTCGTCACCGTCTTCCAGGAGATGCTCGGCGGCGCCGGCGCGCTCAACACCATGCTGCGCCGGCACGGCTGGGACACCTGGACCGTCATGACCGACCCCGACGCCTTCAAGTACCTGGTCACCGCGCAGGCGGTGTGGAAGGAGGCCGGCTGGGGCGTCATCGTGTTCCTCGCCGCGCTCGCCGCCATCGACCAGAGCCTCTACGAGGCGGCCGCCGCCGACGGTGCCGGCCGGTGGCGCCGGCTGTGGCACATCACGCTGCCCGGCATGCGCGGCGTCATCGTCCTCATGCTGGTCCTGCGCCTCGGCAACGCGCTCACCGTCGGCTTCGAGCAGATGCTGATCCAGCGCCAGGCCGTCGGCCGCGACGCCTCCGAGGTCCTCGACACGTTCGCCTACTACTACGGCGTCGTCAACAACAACTTCAGCTACGGCGCCGCCGCCGGGCTCTTCAAGGGCGTCCTGTCCCTGATCCTGGTGCTCGCCGCCAACAAGCTCGCACACGCCTTCGGCGAGGACGGACTCTATCGGAAATGACAACCCCCGTCTGGGAAGAGCCGCTCGGTCCGGTGGGCAAGGCCGGCAAGGGGATCACACTGCTGGCCGTGGTGGCCGTGATCCTGGTGCCGCTGTACTCGATCGTGCTCACCAGCTTCTCCACGCAAGCGGCGATCAACCGGGCAGGCGGGCTGGTCACGGTGCCGGGGGAGCTGACCGTGGAGGCGTACCGGCAGATCTTCACCAACCAGCTCGTCACCCACGCGCTGTTCGTCAGCCTCGCGATCACGCTGATCGGCACGGTGCTGTCGATGGTGGTGACGACGCTGTGCGCCTACGGGCTGTCGCGCAGCGGGTCGCTCGGGCACCGCGGGATCCTGCTGTTCCTGGTCGTCACCATGTTCTTCAGCGGCGGGCTCATCCCGTCGTTCCTCGTCGTCACCGCGCTCGGCGGGTACGGCGAGTACTGGACGATGATCCTGCCCGCCGCCGTGTCGGTGTTCAACATCCTGGTGATGCGCGGGTTCTTCAGCAGCACCGCGCCGGAGCTCATCGACGCCGCCCGCATGGACGGCGCGGGGGAGTGGCGCATCCTGTGGTCGGTGGTCCTGCCGACGTCGCGCGCGGTGACCGCCGTCATCACCCTGTTCTACGCCGTCGGCTACTGGAACTCGTTCTTCAACGCGCTGCTCTACCTGCCCGACAACGGCAAGTGGCCGCTGCAGATGATCCTGTACACGTACACGCTGCAGGGCAGCTCGATGCCCGGCGGCGGGGTCACCGGCACCGGCCAGTACGCCGGCCACCAGCAGATCGCGCAGCTGTCGCTGCAGATGGCGGTCGTCACGCTCACCCTCATCCCGATCGTGGTGGCGTACCCGTTCGTGCAGCGGCACTTCACCAAGGGCATGCTCACCGGCGCGATCAAGGGCTGAGCCGGTGCCGGGACTGCGGGATGTGACACGCGGGCGGCTGCTGTACGGCGGCGACTACAACCCCGAGCAGTGGCCGCCGGACGTGTGGGAGCAGGACGTGCGGCTCATGCGGGAGGCGGGCGTCAACCTCGTCACCGTCGGCGTGTTCGCGTGGGCGGCGCTGCAGCCGGCGCCGGACCGCTACACGTTCGGCTGGCTCGACACGGTCCTCGGCCTGCTGCACGAGGCGGGCATCGGGGTCGCGCTCGCCACGCCGACCGCGTCGCCGCCGCCGTGGCTCGGCCACCGGCACCCCGACACGCTGCCACAGGGCCCCGACGGCGTCCGGCGCGTCTACGGCTCCCGCAACCAGTACTGCCCGTGCGCCCCCGAGTACCGCCGGGCCGCGCTGGCGGTGACCGAGGCGATCGCGGCCCGCTACGCGAACCATCCGGCGCTGCGCGTGTGGCACATCGGCAACGAGTACGGCACGACGTGCCACTGCGAGCACTGCGCCGGCCGGTTCCGCGGCTGGCTGCGGCGGCGGCACGGCGACCTCGACGGGCTCAACACGGCCTGGGGCACCGCCGTCTGGTCGCAGCGGTACGGCGACTGGGCCGAGGTGCTGCCGCCGCGGCGGGTCCAGTACGTCATCAACCCGGCGCAGGACCTCGACTACCAGCGCTTCTGCGACGACATGCTGCTCGAGTGCTTCACCGCCGAACGCGACGCCGTCCGCGCCCACAACCCGGCGGTCCCGGTCACGACGAACTTCATGGACTGCTACCGGCACACCGACGGCTGGCGGTGGGCGGCGCAGGAGGACCTCGTGTCCCTGGACACCTATCCGGACCCGAACGACCCGGCGGCGGCGATGCGCGGCGCCATGGCGAAGGACATCGTCCGGTCCCTCGCCGGCGGGCCGTGGCTGCTCGCCGAGCAGTCGCCGGGCGCGGCCAGCTGGCGGCCGGTCGCCACCCCGAAGCGGCCGGGGCTCAACCGGCTGTGGTCGATGCAGGCGGTCGCCCGGGGTGCCGACGGTGTCCTGCACTTCCAGTGGCGCGCCTCCCGGCAGGGCGCGGAGCGGTCGCACGGCGCGATGCTGCCGCACGCCGGACCCGACTCCCGCGTGTTCCGGGAGATCCGCGCGCTCGGCGAGGAGCTGCGTGGACTGTCCGAAGTGGTGGGTGCGCCGGTACCGGCGGACGTCGCGATCGTCCTGGACTGGGACGCGTGGCGGGCCGTCGAGCTGGACCACCGACCGCATGTCGCGTTCGGCTACGTCGACCGGCTCACCGACTACTACGCTCCACTGTGGAGCGACAACGTCACGTGCGACTTCGCGCCAGCCACCGGCGCCCTCGCCGGCTACCGGCTCGTCGTGGTGCCGAACCTGTATCAGGTGAGCGCCGCCGCGGCCGCGAACCTGACCGGTTACGTGCACGGCGGCGGCACGCTCGTCGTCGGCCCGTTCAGCGGCGTCACCGACCCCGACGAGCGGGTCTACACCGGCGGCTGGCCCGGGCCGTGGCAGGACCTGCTCGGCGTGCGCGTCGAGGAGCACTGGCCCCTCGTGGACCCGATCGACGTCGCGTCCGCCGAGCTGGGCGACTTCACCGCGACGATGTGGGCGGAGTGGACGACGGCCCGCGGCGCGGACACGGTCGCCGCCGTCCGCGGCGGGCCCCTCGACGGGCGGCCCGCGGTGCTGCGGCACCGCTTCGGCGCCGGCACCGCCTGGTACGTCGCCACCATCCCCGCGCCGGACGCGACGCGGCGGCTGCTGCGCCGGGTGTGCGCGGCCGCCGGCGTCGCACCGGTGCTGCCGGACCTGCCGCCGGGCGTGGAGGCGGTGCGCCGCGGCGACCTCGTGTTCCTGCTGCACCACGACACCTGCGAGGTCGAGATCCGGCGGTCGTCGTGACCCGGCACCGGATTTCCCTCGACGCGCCCGCCGCGGAGTTCCATGACGGGTTCCCGCTCGGCAACGGACGTCTCGGCGCGATGCTGCACGGACGGCCCGGCAGCGAACGGATCGACCTCAACCACGACACGTTCTGGTCCGGTGGACCGCTTCCGCCGCCGCCGTCGGCGCCTGGGGTGCTGCCGGCGTTGCGCGCGGCGATCGCCGCCGGGGACCACGCGACCGCCGAGGACCTCGCCCGGCGGCTGCAAGGATCGGCGTGGACCCAGTCGTACCAGCCGCTCGGCCGCATCGAGTGGGACTACGCCTCGCCGCTGGACGTCGGCGGCTACCGGCGCGGTCTCGACCTCGCGAACGCCGAGGCCGTCACCGCCTACGCCAGCGCCGGCGACCCGGTGCGGCTGGCGGCGTTCGTCTCGGCCCCCGACGGCGTGCTCGTCGTCTCCGCCGCCGGCCCCGGCACGCTCGCCGCCGCCGTCCTGCCGCGGCTGGACACCCCGCACCCCGTCGCCCGGGGCGTCGTCGACTGCGGTGCCGGGCCGTGCCTGGTGTGGACCGGGCAGGCGCCGTCGCACGTCCTGCCCAACTACGTGGCCGGGGAACCCGCCGTCACCTACGGCGGCGGGATGGGGTTCGCCGTGGTCGCCGCCGTCCGGTGCACCGCCGGCGAGACGCGGCTGATCGTCGCCGCCGCCACCGGGTTCCGCGGCCCGGACGAGTGTCCCGGCACGGACCTCGCCGAGATCGCCGGGGTCGCGCTGTCCACAGTGGCCCGTGCGCTGGCCGTGCCCACACCGGTGCTGCGGGAGCGGCACGTCGCCGACCACCGGTCGTTCTTCGACCGCGCCGACCTCGAGCTGCCCGGCGCCGAGACGTTCTTCCACCTCGGCCGGTACCTGCTGATCGCCGGATCCCGGCCCGGGACGCAGCCGCTGAACCTGCAGGGCATCTGGAACGCCGACGTGCGCCCCGGGTGGAGCAGCAACTGGACCACGAACATCAACGCGCAGATGAACTACTGGGCGGCGGAGCCGACCGGCCTCGCCGACCTGCACTCGCCGCTGCTCGACCTGACCCGCGACCTGGCCGTCGCGGGGACCGCCACCGCCGCCGCGGTCTACGGCGCCCGCGGAGCGGCGGTGCACCACAACACCGACCTGTGGCGCTTCACCGCACCGGTCCCCGGCGAGCCGCAGTGGGCGAACTGGCCGTCGGCGCTGCTGTGGCTGGCCGCACACGTCTGGGACCACGCCGAGTACGGCGGCGACGCGGACCCGCTGCCGGTGCTGCGGGCCGCCGCCCTGTTCACCCTCGACATGCTGGTCCCCGCGGACGGCGGCCTCGTGGTCAGCCCGTCCACGTCACCGGAGCACCAGTTCCTGCCCGCCGACGGCGGGCCCGCCGCCACGTCGTGGGGCTGCGCCCTCGACCAGGAGCTCGCGCGGGAGGTCCTGTCCCGGTACGTCGCGCTCACCGGCGACCCCGAGGCCCGGTCGGCGCTCGCCGCGCTGCGACCCGTCCAGGTCGGCACCGACGGGACGCTGCTGGAATGGTTCGACGACCGCCCGCCGCGCGAGCCCGGGCACCGGCACCTGTCGCACCTCTACGGGCTGTACCCCGGCACCCGCATCACCGAGACCGGGACGCCGGCACACTTCGCGGCCGCCCGGCGCGCGCTGCGCTCGCGGCTCGCGCACGGCACCGGGCACACCGGCTGGAGCCGCGCCTGGGTGCTCTGCCTCGCCGCCCGGCTGCGCGACCCGGCGCTCGCCGTACGGTCGCTCACCGCTCTCGAGCAGGAGCTGTGCTCGGCGTCGTTGCTGACCCTGCACCCCGACGCGGGCCGCCCCAGCGGGTGGATCTTCCAGATCGACGGCAATCTCGGCACCGCCGCCGGCATCGTCGAGCTCCTCGTGCAGAGCCACGCCGGCGCCGTCAGCCTCCTGCCGGCGCTGCCCACGCAGTGGCCCACCGGCCGGATCCGCGGCATCCGCTGCCGCGGCGGGCACCTCGCCGCCCTGTCCTGGTCCGGCGGGCGCGTCGAGACGGCGCGGATCGTCGCCGGCGGGACCGGTCCGCTCACCGTGGAGCTGCCGTCGCCGCTGCCGGTGTACGACGCCGCGAACGCCCCGGTCGCGGTGGAGGCGGTGGCGGGTGCTCCGGCCGGCCGGTGCCGCCTGCGCTGGCCCGCCGTCGCCGGCGCGACCTACCACCTGGCGGGACCGGCGGTGACCTGACGTTCCCGGCCGCCTGCCGCCGGCTTCGACGTGCTCGGCCGTCCCTTGACATTATGCAGGTGAAAACCTGCATAATGGGGTCGTGGACCTGGTCTTCAAGGCCCTGGCCGACCCGACCCGCCGGAGCATGCTCGACAGCCTGCGCCGGCAGGACGGGCAGACGCTCGGCATGCTGTGCGCCGGGCTGACGATGGCGCGCCAGTCGGCCACCCAGCACCTGCAGCTGCTGCAGGACGCCAACCTCGTCACCGTGGTGCGCCGGGGCAGGGAGAAGCTGCACTATCTCAACCCGGTGCCGATCCATGACCTGCAACGGCGGTGGATCGCGGCGTATGAGGTTCCCCGGCTCCGCACCCTGGACGCCGTCAAACACTTCGCGGAGGGACACTCCATGACGACCACCGAGATCCCGGCGTATGTCTACGTCACCTACATCAAGGCGACCGCCGAGCAGGTGTGGCACGCGCTGACCGACGCCGACCTGACCGCCGAGTACTGGGGACACGCCAACGTCTCCGACTGGCAGGAGGGCTCGACCTGGGAGCACGTCCGCACCGACGGTTCCGGCGTCGCCGACGTCACCGGCACCGTCCTGCAGGCCACCCCGCCGACGCGCCTGGTGATGACCTTCGGCGGCGAGTCGACGGTCACCTTCACCGTCGAGCCCAGCCAGGACATCGTCCGGCTCACCGTGACCCACGAGCGGCTCGCCACCCAGGACGACCTGACCGCGATCTCGCAGGGCTGGCCGGCGGTCCTGGCCAACCTCAAGTCGCTGCTGGAGACGGGCCGGCCGCTGCCGCAGGCCCCGTGGGAGATGCCTGCCTGACGCTGATCGTCAGGAACGGGATGGGACAGTCGGCACACGTGCAGTTGGTCAGGCTGTCGCACCGGGCGTCGACGACCTCCGTCAGCGTGGCCCGGATCGACGCGAGGTCGGCGATCCTCGCGTCGATCTCGGCGATCTTGTCGATCGCCCGCTGCCGGAGGTCCGCGCTCGGGTGCCGCCGCCGCCCCGTGTCGAGCAGCGCCGCCACCTCGTCGAGGGTGAAGCCGAGCCGTTGCGCGGCCTTGATGACGGTGAGCAGCGCGACGGTGTCCGGCGGATAGATCCGGTGCCCGCCGTTGCTGCGCACGGGATCGGCGAGCAGCCCGCGCCGCTCGTAGTAGCGCAACGTCTGCACGTTGACGCCCGCCTGCTCGGCGACCTCACCAGTGCGCAATCCGGCCGGCGTCATCGCTGCTCCTCCCCGCGGACCCTTCCCTGCGACGATAAACCTGTACCCAGGTACCGGATGCAAGCCTCAGCGCCGTCGGCGCCATGCGGGAATGTCCGTCCGGGTGAACGCGGTCAATACGACAATCAGGTGCGCGGTTGCAGCCGAATTGATGCAGAGTGCCGCCCGCCGTCCGGTGCATACTGTCGGCTGAGCACGCAAGATTCGTCGACTCGGGTTGGAACATGACCGGACCGGAACGTAGGCCATTGATCGCCGTGGTCGGCAGTGTCGATTCGGCACGGGTGTACGAGGTGCCGTTGCGCGGGGAGCCCGTTGCGATCGAGGCGGCCTGCGCCGAGATCGGCGGGGAGCTGCTGCGCCGGGGATTCGACCTGTTGGTGTTCTCCAGCCGCGAAGGGTATGCGGAGGCGCTGTTCGCGGACGGTTATGTCGCCGCGGCGACGCCCGCGACCCCGGGCCGGATCGTCGCCCGCCCGCCACGGCATCAGCAGTTCGTGCTGAACACGCCCGCGGACACCGCCGTCGAGCTGCAGGTCCTGCAGGACACGAGCAGCGAGTGGGAGGTGTCCTACTACCGTTCGCTGCTGGCCGCCGACGGGGTGATCCTGGTCGGCGGGGGTCGATCCACCAAGATCGCCGGCATCGTCGCCATCTCCCAGGGCGTCCCGGTGCTGCCGCTCGCCGCGTTCGGCGGTGCCGCCGAACAGGTGTGGGTGAACCTCGACCGGGACGGGCACGGGCTCAGCGACGACGACGTCGCGATGCTCGGTGCACCGTGGACCGGCGACTCGAGCGCCCGGATGGTGGCATACCTGCGGCGGGCGATCGAGCTGCGGGCATCGGAGCAGCGGCTCCAGCGGCGCGACGCCGCCCGCCGGGCCCGGGCCGCCGGGACCGGGCTGGCGGTGGCCGGGGTCGCGCTGGTCGCGGCGCTCGGTGCGGTCGCCGTCGTCGGCGGCCCCGGTCCGGCCGGGGCGCGGGCGCTCGGGCTGCTACTCGCCGCGCCGATGCTGGCCGCGGTCGCCGGAGCGGTCATCCGGGACTCTTTCGCGGCGGTGCCACGCTGGGGGCGGGCCGCGATTCTCGGGCTCGGCGCCGGGGTCGTCTCCGTGCTGCTCTACGTCGCCTCGCAGCTGCTCACCGTCCCGGCCCTGATGGACGATCTGGACGCCAGGCGGCTGTTGTTCTTCGTGATCCCGCTGGGTTTCGCCGCCGGATTCACCTTCGATCTCGTCTACCATCGCATCCGCACCGGGCAGGATCCGGCGGCGGGAATCGCGCCGTTTCCGGACCGGCCCGCGCCGTGAAGCGTTGTCCATCGGGCCGGTTCAGCGGCGTCGGACACTGGACAACGGACGCGTAATCCCTCGAACGGACTACAAACTTCGTATGGTGCTGGTCGTTCTCATTGAGTATGGTGCGCGCCGGCCGATTGGCGTTATCGTGAGAGGCTGCTAACGGTTTGACTGACGGGCAGCGGGATTCAGGGGGTGTCCGGTGCCGGATCCAGCGCCGCACATGATCGTGCGTCACGCTGGCCGTGACCTTGCCGTCGACACCACCGGCGACAGCGCCGGGCAACCGATCCTGCTGATGCACGGCACGCCCGGCAGCCGCACCGGCCCGAAGCCGCGTTCGATCGTGCTCTATCGCATGGGCATCCGGCTGATCACCTATGACAGACCCGGCTATGGCGGCTCGGACCGGAACAAGGGACGCACGGTCTTCGACGCCGCCGAGGACGTCGAGGCGATCGCCGACGCGTTGCGGCTGGACCGGTTCGCCGTCGTCGGCCGCTCCGGCGGGGGGCCGCACGCCCTGGCCTGTGCCGCCTCGGACTCCCTCGCCCACCGGATCACCCGGGTCGGCGTGCAGGTCACCCTGGCCCCGCCCAACTCGGCCGGCCTGGACTGGTATCAGGGCATGGCCGCGTCCAACCTGGAGGAGCACTCCTTCGACCCGGAGGCCCTGACCGCCACGCTCGTCGAGCGGGCCGACAACACCCGAAACAACCCGCAGAGCCTGCTCGACCATCTGGCCGACGACCTCACCCCGGCGGACCGGAAGGTCGTCGACGACGTCGCCATCGGCAACCAGCTCCGGGCGAGCTACGCCGAAGGGGTCCGGCCCGGCGCCTTCGGCTGGATCGACGACGACCTGGCATTCCGCGTGCCGTGGGGCTTCGACCCGTCGTCCATCAAACGGCCGGTCCGGCTGTGGCACGGTGCCGACGACGTGTTCTCCCCGGCGTCGCACGCGAGCTGGCTGGCGAAGCAGATGCCGGATGCGGAGGCATTGGTGCAGGCCGATGCGGGGCATTTCAGCGCGGTGGAGACCCTGCCGGCGATGCTGCGCTGGCTCGCCTCACCGGAGACAATCGACGTCGGCTGAAATCAGCGGTTTTGTCAGGTGACATTACGGCACGTGGTGCTTATGCTACACAGAACGACCGGCGTGGATAGAAGTAATGCGTATCGATGCCTAGCGCCGGCGCCCTGGGGGGACCACATGCAGCTTGCCGAAACCGAGCCGACCACGCGGGCCGGCGACGCGCCGGAGGACGTCGAGGCCCTCGCCGGCCTCCGGAACACGCCACTGTCGCGGGTCGATCCCGACCACGTCAAAGTCGTCGCGAGCCGGGTCAAGGAGCTCCACCGGCGGCGGGCGGCGGTCGCCGTCGCGAAGTTCAACTCCGGCGCATAGGGACTGTGTCGAAGTGGATGCCTCGGTCTGACGCGATCACCGAGTATGTGCTCAAGGTGCACAGCCGGTGCGATCTTCGATGCGACCACTGCTACGTCTACGTCCACCGCGACCAGACCTGGATCGGCCGGCCGAAGGCCATTGAGGCGCGGGTCGCACACCTGGCCGCGGAACGCATTGCCGAGCACGCGCGCGCCCACCGGCTGCACCGGGTGCGGATCGTGCTGCACGGCGGCGAGCCGCTGCTGCTCGGGCCGCGCCGGCTGGACCAGCTGCTGACCGATCTGCGCGACACGGTCCGCCCGGCGGCGGAGCTCGACCTCGTGATGCAGTCCAACGGGGTGCTGCTGACCGAGGCGCTGTGCCGGATCTTCGTCCGCCACGGAGTGCGGGTCGGCATCTCGCTCGACGGCGACGTGGAGGCGAACGACCGTCACCGCCGCTTCGGCTCCGGTGCGAGCAGCCACGCCGCGGTGCTGCGTGCGCTGGAACTGTTGCGCCGCAGTGAGTTCCGCGCGGCGTACGGCGGGATCCTGTGCACCGTGGATGTGGCCAACGACCCCATCCGGGTGTACGAGGCGCTGCTCGCCGAACGGCCACCCCGCATCGACTTCCTGCTTCCGCACGGCACGTGGGACGACCCGCCGGCCGAGATCGCGTCCACAATGGATGGCCGGGCGACCCCCTACGCGGACTGGCTGCTGACCGTCTACCGCCGGTGGCTGGCCGACGGCCGGCCGGTCCCGGTCCGGCTGTTCGACTCGCTGCGCTCCGCGGCGGTCGGCGGACCGAGCCAGACCGAGTCCGTCGGCCTGGACCCCGTCAGCCTCGTCGTCATCGAGACCGACGGCGCGTGGGAGCAGGTCGACTCGATGAAGACCGCGTTCCACGGCGCGGCGGGCACCGGCATGACCGTGTGGACGCACTCACTGGACGAGGTCGCGGCGCACCCCGACATCGCCGCGCGTCGCGACGGCGCCGAGGAGCTGTGCGCGGCCTGCCGGGCCTGCCCGGTCGTCGGCGAGTGCGGCGGCGGGTTGCGCGCCCACCGCTATCGCACGGGCAGCGGGTTCGACAACCCGTCCGTGTACTGCGCCGACCTGAAGGAGCTGATCCTGTCCATGCGACGGCAGCCGGACGTCAGCGCGGGAACCGCCGTCATGGGACCGGGGGCGCAGCTCGACGCCCTGCTGGACGACCTGGCCGGCGGGCCCGGCTCGGCGTGGGCCGTCCGGCAGCTGATGAACGCGCGGCTGGCGTTCGCGCGGGCGGTCCTGATCGACGTGCTGGGCGGCCTGCCGCTACCGGCGCCGCTCGCCGAGGCGTGGAGACTGCTCAACGACCTGGACGAGACGGCGCCGGACGCGGTCGCGGAGGTGCTGCGGCATCCGTGGCTGCGGCGCTGGGCGCTGTCGTGCCTGCCGGACGCCGTCCCGGCCGCCACCCCGGACCACCTGGCGGCGCTGGCGGGTGCCGCCGCGGTCCGCGCCGGGGCGACCGCACAGCTGTGGCTGCCGGTGCGTGACGGCCTGGTGCACCTGCCCGGCCTGGGCAGCGCCGTGACCGGGCCGGCGCCGGCCGGCGCCACGGTTACGGTCACCCCGGCCGGCTTCACCGTGGCGGCGACCGGCTTGCCGCCGGTCGTGGTGGCCCGGCACGCGGGACAGAGCGACGCGGTGCCCGGCTGGTTGCCGGTCCGGCGCGCCGGACCCGATGACTGGCCGGTGCTGCTGGACGACCTGGATCCTCACCGGGACTGCCAGGGCTGGCCGGTCACGGACCGGCTCGACGCCGCGGCGGCGGCCGCGTGGGACACCCGGCTCCGTGCCGCCTGGGCCACGCTCGGCAGCGAGGCGCCCGAATACCTGCCGGCGGTGCGTGGGGCCGTGCAGACCGTGGTGCCGTTGCGGGACGCCCCGCACGGCGATCAGCGCAGCGCGACCCACCGGGATGCGTTCGCCGCCGTCGGGCTCGGCGCGGCCGGCGCCGAGCAGACCGCGGAGCTGCTGGTGCACGAGATGCAGCACGTGAAGCTCGGTGCGCTGCTGGACCTCTGCGACCTGTTCGAGCCCGACAACCTCACTGAGGTCCGCGTGCCGTGGCGGCCGGACCCCCGGCCGTTGGAGGGCGCGTTGCACGGGCTGTACGCCCATCTCGCCGTCGCGGACCTGTGGCGCCGCCGACCTGGCGCCGACGCGGCGGGCCACTACCGCCGGTATCGTGACTGGGTCGCGGCGGGCGCCGACACCCTGACCGCCACCAAGGCGTTGACCCGGGAGGGCGAGCGATTCGTCGCCGGGATGCGCGCGACGATGGACGGATGGCGGTCCCCGACGCCGTGAGGGTTCGCCTGGACGGGCCGCCGGTCATCGACCGAAGCGGGATGGCAGGGCGTGGATCGCTGTGCTTCTCTGGACGCAGGAGCGAGTGACAGGTGTCGGAGCCACAGACTGACAGGAGCGACTTTGTGCCCGAGGTCGAGCCGGACCCGGATGCGAGCGGACCCCCACCGCCGCTGCATACGGGCGCACTCCCGCCGGACCCGGATCCGGGCGCGCCTCCGGCGGACCCGTTCGAGCCGGACCTGGATGCGAGCGCCCCGCTGTTCTTCCTTTCGTACGCCAGGGCGACCCGGCTCAACGAAGGCCCGATCAAGCAGCACGACCCGAACCTGCGGGTGAAGCGGCTGTTCACCGACCTGTCCTACGAGGTCAACAACCTGGTCTACCGCGGACCCGGCGCTGACCCGGGATTCATGGACCAGGCCATGGGCGGTGGCGAGCAGTGGCAGCCCGAGCTGCTGAGGGCCGTCGGCACCTGCCAGGTGTTCGTCGCGCTGCTGTCTCCGGCGTACATGCGCAGCGCGTACTGCGCGGTGGAGTGGAACGCGTTCATCGAACGACCGGTCCGCCGGCGGAACCCCGCGCTGCACGAGACGTCCATCATCCCGGTCGTGTGGACCCCGTCGCGGTCGGGCACGATCCCGTCGGCGGTGAACAAGATCCAGCGGTTCGCGCCCAGGCGGTTGCCGAACGACGACCTCGCGCACCAGTACACCGAGGACGGCCTCCACGGGCTGCTCGCCCTCGGTGTCGAGGGCACCGACGGCATCATCCTTCGCCTTGCCCAGCACATCGTGGACGTCGCCTGGAACAACCGGGTCGAGCGGCGGGTCCTGCAGGACAGCAAGCGCATCTCCCGGAGCTTCAGGTAAGGAGGGGCTGTGCATCCCACGTATCAGTCCGGGCAGACGTACTTCTTCCTCAGTTACGCCCACCTGTCCCCGCTGGAGGGCCCGACCGCCGAGCCGGACCTGGAGGTGCAGAAGTTCTTCGGCGACCTCTCCGGGGAGCTGCGCCCGCTGGTCGGCATCGACGACGAGCGGCCGGTCGGCTTCCTGGACACCGAGCTGCCCCCGGGCACGGACTGGAACGAGGCCCGCACGCTGGCACTCAGCGCGACGCACGTGTTCGTCCCGCTGTACTCCGCCACGTACTTCCGTAACGCCTGGACGCTGAGCGAGCTGGAGTCGTTCCGGGCAAGGCTCAAGGCGTCGCCGTCGACCGGCAAGCCGCGGCACATCCAGCCGGTGCTGTGGGATCCGCTGCCGCCGTGGGAGCAGCGGCGGGAGATCGCGAAGGCGATCGCGGTCGCCCCGGACGTGGAGGCGTACCAGAAGGACGGGCTGCGGGCTCTGTCGCGGTTCTCGATGTACCGCAACGAGTACCGCGGGGTCCTGCGACGCATCGCCGCGGAGATCGCCGACATCGCCACCCACCACCCGTTGAGTCCGTCGCCGGCGCCGTCGCCGACCCCTGAGCCGATCGACCGGGACGAGGCGCAGTTCGTCGTCGTGGTCGCCGCCCCCGTGCGGGACGAGCTCGCGGCCGGTGGCGACCCGGGGGACTACACCGACGACGCGACCCAGTGGCGACCCTTCCACGACGCCGACGCGCTCACCGCCGCGGAGTACGTCGCGTCGTCCGCCGAACGGCTGAATCTCGCCACGTACGTCACCGACATCCCGCGGGTCGGCAACCTGCTGGAGACCCGCCCGGCGGTCCTGCTCATCGACCCGTGGTTCGTCGACGGCGGCGGGCACGACCGGGACCTGGCCGGTGTGCTGCAAGGGCTGCCGTCGTGGGCGATCCCGGTGATCGCCTTCGACGCCTCGGACCACCGCACCGCGCCGCGGGGCCGGGAGCTCGCCGCACGGGTGGAAGATATGATCGCGGGGCTGGGCCGTCCCGCGGCCAAGCAGCTCCCGGGACTGACCGAGTTCGTGTCCAGCCTGCCGAGGCTCATCAGCGAGGCGCGGCGGCAGTATCTGAAGAACGCACCGATCTCCTCCCCCCAGCCTGTCCGGTCACCGCGCCTGCGCCTGACCGCGGGTGACCCGTCGTCCGACCCCACCTTCTGAGAGCGTGTCGATGAGCATGGATCGCAACGGCCAGGTGATCACCTTCTACTCGTTCAAGGGCGGCACCGGCCGGACCATGGCGCTCGCCAACGTCGCTTGGATCCTCGCCGAGCGGGGCATGCGGGTGCTGGTCGCCGACTGGGACCTCGAGTCGCCGGGCCTGCACCGCTTCTTCAACCCGTTCGTGGACGCCGCCGCCGTGCGCCAGAACGCCGGGGTCATCGACATGATCCGCGAGTTCGAGAACCAGCCGATCAACGCACCGCAGCCGCGGCAGCTGCCGGCCGGATGGGAGGAGCACTTCGCCAACACGCAGCGCTTCGCGTTTCCGATCCAGTACGACTTCGCCGAGGGCGGCAGCATCGACTTCCTGTCCGCGGGCCGGCAGAACCGGGACTACAAGTCGACCGTCGGCGCGCTGGACTGGGACGTCTTCTACGACAACCTCGACGGCACGAAACTCTTCGACGCCCTGCGGGCCGACATGAAGCGCAACTACGACTACACGCTGATCGACAGCCGGACCGGGCTCAGCGACGTCGCCGACATCTGCACGATCCACCTGCCCGACGTGCTGGTCGACTGCTTCACCTACAGCGAGCAGGGCATCGACGGCGCCGCGACGGTCGGGCAGCAGGTCAGCAAGCAGTACGAGAACCGCCGGATCCGGGTCCTGCCGGTGCCGATGCGGGTCGACATCGCCGAGAAGGACAAGGCGGAGGCCGGACGGTCCCACGCGATGCTGCGCTTCGCCGGGCTGCCCAGCGGGCTCACCGAGGCGGAGCGGGACCGGTACTGGTTCGACGTGGAAGTGCCGTACCACGCCTGGTACGCCTACGAGGAGACGCTCGCGACCTTCGGCGACCAGAGCGGGGCGAAGTCGTCGCTGCTGACCGCGTACGAGCACATCGCGGCCGCGGTCACCGCCGGCAAGGTCACCTCCATGCCGAAGCTCGACGACGCGCTCCGGGTCCAGTGGCGCGACCGGTTCCAGCGCAAGCGGGTGGTGCGCACCGCGGAGATCATGCTGTGCTTCACCCCGCGGGACGAGGTGTGGCACGAGTGGATGGAACGGCTGCTCGCCGCGACCGGTGTCTCCGTGCTGGACCAGGCGGAGCGGCCGGGCCGCAAGTCGCGCTCCCTGGTGATCGTCTCGGCGTCCTTTGTGGACTCGGGCACCACGGTGCCGGAGGGCTCCCTGGCCGTCTACATCGACGAAACCACGCCGCTGCCCGCGTTCGCCGCCGACGCGTCGGTGTTCCTCGCCGGGCTGCCGGCCAAGGACGCCATCGAGAAGGTCGCGGGCCTGCTCGGCCGCCCGGCCCCGGACGTCGGCTCCAACCCGGACAGCATCGCCGGCCGCTACCCCGGCCGCGGGCCCGACGTGACCAACGCGCCGGTGGCCAACGTCCAGTTCACCGGCCGTGCCATCACCCTGAGCGCGTTGCGTGCCGCGCTGCGCCAGGCCCGCCCGGGTGCGCCGTCGATCGCGGTGCTGCAGGGCCTCGGCGGGGTCGGCAAGACGCAGGTCGCGCTGGAGTACGTGCACCGCTTCGGTGCCGCCTACGACCTCGTCTACTGGGTCAACGCCGACCCCAAGGTGCTCATCGACAGCGCCTTCGCGGACCTCGGCGAGCGGATGGGCCTGCCCCGCCAGCAGAACGTGCCGCTGAGCTACCGGGCCGTGAAGGACGCGTTGAGCCGCACCGTCGACTACGGCCGGTGGCTGATCGTCTTCGACAACGTCGAGGAGTTCGCCGACATCGAGGAGTTCCTGCCTTCCGGCGGGCACGGGCACGTCATCGTCACCACCCGCAACCAGACGTGGGGCAGCGAGAGCGCCGTGACGATCCCCGTGGACGTGTTCACCCGCGCGGAGAGCATCGCCCATCTGCGCCGCCGGGTGCAGGGGATCTCCGACGAGGACGCGAACCAGATCGCGACCCTGCTCGGTGACCTGCCCATCGCCCTCGCCGTCGGTGGTGCGCAGCTCGCCACCAGCGGCACCACCCCCGCGGAGTACCGCGCCCAGATCGCGGCCGGGGAGACCGAGGACGCGATCAACGCGGTGTGGGAGGTGTCGCTCAACCAGCTGCAGGAGGAGTCGCCCGGCGCCTACCGGCTGCTGGAGATCTGCTCCGTGCTCGCCCCCGACATCGCCCTCGACCTGCTCAACAACAGCGCGATGGTCGAGCTGCTGCGCCGCACCGACCCGACCCTGCTGCGCCGCTCGAGCGCGGCGAAGCTCATCCAGCAGCTCAACCGGCTGGCCCTGTTGAAGCTGGACAACAGCTCCCGCCGCATCCAGGTGCACCGCATCCTGCAGAACGTGGTGCGGGCCCGGATGCCGATCGAGCGGATCGAGTCGACGCAGCAGGACGTGCTGCGGGTGTTCGTCGCCTCGCCGCCCCAGGAAGACGTGGACAACGCGTCCACCTGGGACTGGTACAGGATGCTGTTGGCCGCACCTGGAGGTCGAGGGCGGACCCGAGCCACGGTCCCGGTCGCTGTTCGAAATGGCGCTCGCCTCCGACGACGCGGCAGTGCTGGAGCTGATGGTCGACCGCATCCGCTACATCTGGGTCCGTGGCTCCAGCGGGCAGGCGGACGGGCTGGCGCGACGGATCACCACGGCGTGGCGGGACCGGCTGGCCGCCACGGACGACCCGGCCGAGCAGGAGCTCATTCTCGTGCCGCTGCTGCGGGCGCAGTTCAACCACGCCAACGCGCTGCGTGAGCTCGGCCGGGTCCAGGAGGCGCTCGCGCTGGACACCGAGACGCTGGAGCAGCAGACCGAGGTGCTCGGCGAGTCCGCGCCCGACACGCTGATGACGGCCGGCGGCCTCGCCGGTGACCTGCGCGCACTGGGCAGCTACGGGCAGCATCGCGGACCTGACCGAGCAGGTGCTCGGCGACGGGCATCCCGACGCGCTGCGGGCCCGGGCCAACGTCTCGCTGATGGAGTCCGCCGAGGTCCCGCGCGTCGCCGACCCGCAGGTGCTCGCCGACCTCGCCGGCGCTCTGGGTGAAGCGCACCCGGCGGTGAGAGCGTTGCAGGAGGGCCGGTTCCTGCACCGCGTCCTGGACCCGCACCCGATCTAGGAGAGGGGTGCGGGACGATGTTCCGGCCCGCCGGGCCGGGGCGGTCGCGTCCGGTCACTCGCCCGGGTGTGACGCCGGCGGGCGGCGGTCGCGTTTGGCGGCGTAGAGGGCGGCGTCGGCGCTGGTGTACAGGTCCCGGGCGGTGTGCGCCTGGCTCGGGGCGTGCGCGGCGCCGGCGCTGATCGACAGCGGCACGGTGCGCCGGTCCGGCAGGGTCAGCGGGCTGGCGCGGACGGCGCCGACGAAGTCCTTCGCGCGGGCGACGGCGGTGTCGTAGGAGCAGCCCGGCATCAGCACGGCCAGCTCGTCGCCGCCGAGGCGGGCCACGACGTCCGCGCCGCGGCACCGTTCGTGGAGGATGGCGGCGATGTGGGTGAGGGCGTCGTCGCCGACGGCGTGGCCGTAGGTGTCGTTGATCTCCTTGAACCAGTCGACGTCGATGAGGACCAGGGCGGTCTCGGCGTCCTTATCGCCGGCCTGCCGGACGGCGTGTTCGAGGGCCTGTTCAAGGGCCTGGTCGAGGATGCGGCGGGTCGCCAGGCCGGTGAGCGGGTCGACGTCGGCGAGGTGCCGCAGCCGGCCGACGAGCCGGTCCTGGGCGAGGCCGGCGCGGGCGAGCGCGGCGGCCATCAGCAGCAGGGTCAGCGTGACGACGGCCTCGCCGGTGAGGGCGGCGCCGGTGACGGCGACGACACCCGGGACCCGCAGGTGGACGGCGGCGAAGAGGACCGGCATGTAGAAGTACAGCAGTCCGGTGACGCCGGCGTTGCCGGTGCCGATGTCCAGCAGGACGATCGAGCCGCAGCCGATCACGGCGGCGGGTGTCTGCAGCATCCCGACCGCCCGGCTGGCACCGGCGAAGACGAGCACGGCGCACAGGGCCGCGAGCGTGGCCCCGGCGGCGGTCGGCACCGGGTCGACCGGGCGCGGGCCGAGGACGGCCTCGCCGAGGTAGATGGCCGACGGCACGGCGGCGAGCAGGCCGGTCGCGAGGTTGCGTTCCGGTCCGCCGCGCCGTGGGCCGGCGGCCCTGAGCGCGCGGGCGAGGCGGCCCTGCCGGGACGTGCTCACGCGGTCAGATGCGGAACGTGGCCACGACGGTCCGGAGCTCCGCGGACATGCGCTCCAGTTCACCGTTGAGCCGCAGCGCGTCGTCGACCCCGGCCTGGGTGGTGCGAGCGGCGTCGGCGGCACCGGTGATGCTGCGGGCGATGTCGGACGAGCCGGTCGCCGCGGCGTTGACGCTGCGGTCCATCTCGGCGGTGGTCGCGGCCTGCTCCTCGACCGCCGCCGCGATCGTCTGCTGGTACTCGTTGATCTTCGAGATGATCCCGGTGATCTGCCCGATCGCGTCGACGGCGTTCTGGGTGTCCTGCTGGATGGCCTCGACGCGGCGGGAGATGTCCTCGGTCGCCTTCGCCGTCTCCTGCGCCAGGTCCTTCACCTCACCGGCGACGACCGCGAAGCCCTTGCCGGCGTCGCCGGCGCGGGCCGCCTCGATGGTGGCGTTGAGGGCCAGGAGGTTCGTCTGCTCGGCGATCGACGTGATCACCTTGACCACGTTGCCGATCTCGGTCGACGACGCGCCGAGCCTGGCCACGGTCGCGTTCGTCGAGGTCGCCGCCTGGACCGCGTCGTCGCCGACCTGCACCGCCTGGGCGGCGTTCTGGGCGATCTCGCGGATCGAGGCGCTCATCTCGTTGGAGGCGGTGGCGACGGTGTCGACGTTGCGGGACACCTGCTCCGCGGCGGTCACGATGCTCTGCGCCTGGCTGCTGGACTGGTTGGCGTTGCGGGCGAAGCCCTGGCTCACGTCGCGCAGCTCGCCGGACGCGCCGGACAGCGCGGTCGCCGACGCGTCGAGGGTGCTGACGACGCCGTGGATCGAGCTGGTGGCCTGGTCCAGCGCGCCCGCGATGAGCCCGAACTCGTCCTTGCGGTGCAGGTTGAGCCGGCGGGTCAGGTCCCCGGTGACCATGGCGTCCAGGTGCCTGAGGACCTGCTGAGCCGCCTGCAGCAGCGGTCTGATGCCGAGGTACGCCGAGAACGCGTTCGCCACCGTGAGCACGCAGATGAACGCGACCGCGGTGCCGAGGCCGATGTCGACGGCGTCGGTGGCGTCCAGGAGCCAGAAGCCGAGCGCGCCGACGCCGACCGTCGAGACGGCCTGCCCGGCGACCCCGACGAACATGATGGACCGGGCGGGTCTACGGGTCTGCTGCGAGTCCGGCACAGTCCCCCGATCGGCACCGTTCAGCCCGCGTTGAGGGTTTCCAGCCCGAGGCCGCGGCGGCCGATGTCGTTGAGGTCGGCGGGCTGGAAGCGGTTGGGCCATTCGCGTTCGTAGTGCTCGGCGGGGAAGTCCGACGGGCTCTCCCCGCTGAGGAACGCCGCGCGGACGGACGCCGCGTACTGCTCGTTGCGCGGGCACCAGGGGGCCGCCGGGATGTACATGACGTTGCCCCAGCCGCGTTGCGCCTCGACCGGCGCGACACTGTGGATCATGTCGCAGTGCCACCAGACGGAGTCGCCGGCCTTGACGTCCGGGATGCCGGCGAGTGCCTCCATGAGCGGGGCGTGCCACTTGTGGCCGGCCGGGAAGACCTGGTTGACGGTGACGCCGCACATGTCGTCGTCGGGCACGTCGCTCAGCAGCGGGCGCAGCATCAGGTAGGCCATCGCCTCGGGGATCGGCACCGTGTGCAGGACGCCCTGGTCGTGGTCCATGTCCGACAGTGCGGTCCAGCCCTGGAAGGTGCGGAACGCCGAGCACATGGTGGAGCCCGGGTACTGCGGGCCGGCGGTGCGATGGGCGGCGTCCCACGGGTCGTACCGCTCGACGCTGCCGTCGAACAGGTGCCGGAACGCCTGCTGGTAGGCCCGGGTCATCC
Organism: Dactylosporangium sp. NPDC051087; assembly: GCF_055586325.1. NCBI lineage: Bacteria > Bacillati > Actinomycetota > Actinomycetes > Micromonosporales > Micromonosporaceae > Dactylosporangium > Dactylosporangium sp. NPDC051087. Next base: position 439,991 of record NZ_JBVJIJ010000003.1, read on the forward strand.
ACAGGTCGAGGGTGCCGGGGTCCAGGTGCGTGCCGAGGCCGGCGGAGTCCGAGCCCTCGGGGCGGCGGCGGATCCGGTCGGGGTAGAGCGAGTCCCGGTCGGGGTCGAACCATTGCGTGCCGCCGGACTCGTGCTTCCACCGGCTGTTGAGGAACGCCTGCACGGTGGCCATGCGCTCGCTCTGCCGGGCCTGCATCTGCGCCGGCGACCAGTAGATCGGGTAGATCTCGGGCTTGGAGCCGACGCTGCCGAAGAAGTCGTCGCCGGGGCCGCGGTAGTGCTCGAAGAACCGGTTGCTCTCCACGTAGTCGACGATGTCGCGGTCCCAGCCGAGGGCCTGCTCGCGCTCGAAGTGCCCGCGCACCACGAGGCAGCCGCGGCGCTGCAGCTTGGCGACGTCCGCGGCGGAGACGGTGCCGGCGGCGATGTCCGCATAGTCGATCACCGGCCAGATGGTCTCGCCGGTGCGGCGGGCGGCCGCGATCTCGTCGACGGCTGCCTGCACCCGCCGCTCGACGACGGCGAAGACCTCCTCGACGGTGCGTCCGGACGCGGCGATGCGCCCGCGCAGGGCGGCCTTGATCTCCCGGGTCGCCGCCCGCAGGTCGGCGGGGGTCTCCTCCCAGTGCGGCAGCGCGGTGTCGATCACGGCCCCTCCATTCTAGGTAGGTGTCTTTACTTGTATCGAACGTACGGCCCGCGGCGATACAAGGCAAGGGTCCTGACTAGAATTCGCACGGTGGACCCCACGATGCCGTCGCTGGACCTCGTCCGGTCGGTCACCGACGAGCACGTCCTGCGCGCGCTGATGCGGCACCGGCAGCTGACCAGGGCCGAGCTCGCCACCGAGATCGGCATCTCGAAGCCGACCGCGGGCGAGAGTGTCCGCCGGCTCGCGGAGCGCGGCCTGGTCGCCGACACCGGCGAGCGCACCCCGGGCGGCCGCGGGCGGGGCCGGGTCGGGTCCTACTACGCCCTGGACCCGTCGGTGGGGGTCGCCCTCGCCGTCACCATCGCGCCGGAAGGGGTGCTCGCCGAATACGTGGACGCCTACGGCGACACCGTGGCCCGCGGCGCCGCGCCGATCGGCCGGCCCGCCCACCCGACCGAGGTCGCCGCCGCCCTGCTCGCCGCGCTGTCCACCGGCGGGCCACGGCCGCGGCTGGCGGTCGTCGGGGCGGCCGACCCCGTCGACCGGGCCACCGGCCGGCTCGTGCAGCTGCCCGACGCGCCCTTCCTCGTCGGGTCGCTGGACGCGGTCGCCGTCCTCGCCCCGTTCGTGGACGGCCCGGTGACCGTCGACAACGACGTCAACTGGGCGGCCCTCGCCGAGCGTGACGCCGCCGGGCGGCCGGCCGACTTCGCCTACCTGTACCTCGGCGAAGGCCTCGGCTGCGCGATCGTCAACGACGGCACGGTCCGCCGCGGCCATCACGGCCTCACGGGCGAGATCGCGCACCTGCTCACCATCGGGCCGGCCGGCCGCGCGACCTATCTCATCGACGTGTTCGGCGCGCTCGGCCTGCGCCGTGCCGGCTCCACCGCCATCGACGTCGAGGTCGTCCTGGAGCGCTGCGCCACCGACGCCTCGCTGCGCACGGCGATCGGCGCGGCCGTCGCCGGCGTGGTCGCCGCCGTGGTCGCCCTCGCCGACCCGCAGGAGATCGTCCTCGGCGGCACCTGGGGGCCCGCCCTCGCCGACCCGATCCGCGCCGCGACCGCCCTCGCCCCGCGCCAGGTCCCGGTCCGCCCCGCCACGGTCACCACCGACCCCGTCCTGACCGGCGTGCGCACCGAGGCCCTGCACCGCCTGCGCGCGACCATCACCGGCGCCGCGACGATTTGAACAATCTGTTGAAAACAGATCGTTGAAGTGGCATGCTCCGACGGTATGACGGAGATGCTGACCTTCCCCGACCCCGAGGCACGGCGCGCGGAGCGGGTGTACGCCGCGCTGGCCCACCTCACCGAGCGCCACGCCGCCTCGCCCGAGCTGCGCTCACGGCACACCCACGCGGACGTCGCCGCCCCGCACGAGGTGGTCCGCGTCGCCGCGGCGATGGCCGCCGGGTCGATCCCGCCGGCCCCGGGCGAGCCCCCGCTGGACACGTCCGACCTGGTCGCGGCGCTGACCCTGCTCCCCGAGGTGCGGGCCGAAATGGACGCCACGGAGCTCTACCTGATCAGAACCGCCCGCGCCCGCGCGATGACCTGGCAGGACATCGCGCTGAGCCTCGGCCTGGGCACCCCGCAAGCGGCCCGGCAGCGCTACGAACGGCTGGAGGCCCGCAGCGACCCGGCGACATGACCGGGCCGGCCGTGGTGCGCGTGCCGGCGGACAGTGAGGTCGATGTCGACGTCACGGCCGAGGCGCTGATAGCGGGCGGCCGGGAAGATCCAGTACCGTGCGCGCGTGCAGGCAGAGGACGACGAGCCGCGGGCCGTCGAGTTCGTCGGTGTGGGTGGCTACGGGGTGCCCATGCCGTTCACGGCGTCCTCCGCCGGGCCGCCCCTGCCGCCGGAAGCACCGCCGGCCGGGCGGAAGCGGCGGTGGCCGTGGGCCGTGCTGACCATGGCGGTCGTCGCCGGGCTCGTCGTGGCGCTGTACCTCGCCGCCGGGACGACCGCGCGGCCGCGGGCCGCGAAGGTGCACTGGATGCCGCTGGACGCCGACGACCGGTGGAACGTCACGGTGAAGATCGGCTACTGCCTCGGTGACCCCGACTGCGCACCGGTCGATCTGGAACTGCCGAGCACGTGGACGGTCCGCGACGGGCGGGCGGTGGCGACCACGTTCCAGCGCACGGTGCTGCCGTGGGACATGACGGCGTTGCAGGCGGTCACGGGCCGCCGGGTCATCGTGGCCGGGGCGGCGTCCCTGGCGGGGCAGTTCGGCCGGACCGTCGCGGACGCCGACAAGGCCGCCGACATCGCCGACCGGTTCGCCCGGTGGGGAGCGCCGCCGAAGCGGTACGTGGTCTACGTCGCCGGGCCGGAGCAGTGGCGTACCTGGTGGAACGGGCAGGGCGACAGCGCCGACGGTTACGCGGTCGGGTCCTACGGTGTCGCGGTCCAGGCCGGCCAGGACACGTCGGTCAACCTGCTGGCGCACGAGTTCGCGCACGTCGTCACCCTCGTCGACGAGTACGGCCCGAAGCGGCTGTGGTGGCTGACGGAGGGGCTCGCGGAGTACGTCGCCGACCGGGACGGTGCCTGGACCAGGGACCGGCTGCCGGCGGTGCGCCGGTCGTGCGCGCCAAGCGCTGGGACGGCGCGATCACGCTCGGCGGGATGCCGGGCGGCCTGTCCGACGACGACCAGCGCGCCCGGTACGGGCTGGCCCTGCTCGCCGTGACCTGTCTGGCGCAGCGGTTCGGCGAGGACAGGATGCTGGCGTTCTTCGGCGCCGTCGCCCGCGAGGGGACGGACCTGGAGCAGGCCGCCGCGGACGTGTTCGGCACCGGATGGGCGCCGGTCGCGGACGGCTGCGCCGCGCAGATCCGCGCCCGCGTGAAGTAGCGCGAGAAACCGCTGCAGCACCGGCAAGGTTCCGCCGGCGTCCGGCGTATGTAGCGGTGGAGGTAATACGTGGATGCCGTAATCAAGCACGAGTTCACGCAGTTCGTGGCGCACCGCAGTCATGCGCTGTTCCGGTTCGCGTACGCGCTGACCGGTGCGCAGCACGCCGCCGAGGATCTCCTGCAGGGCGCGCTCGCCAAGGCGCTGCTGAAGTGGCCGGGTATCACCGCGGACCCGGAGCCGTACGTCAAGCGCATCATGTACCGGGACTGGATCTCCGTGTGGCGGTACCGCCACCGGCGCCCGGAAACGCTGACGGCCGCGCCGCCGGAGGAGGTCGTCGCCGACCCCAACGAGCGGACCGACCTGCGGCTCGTGCTCCGCGACGCGCTGCGCGTGCTGACCCCGCGGCAACGGGCGGTCATCGTGCTGCGCTATCTCGACGACATGACCGAGCAGCAGGTGGCGGACCTGCTCGGCTGCTCCACCGGCACCGTCGCCAGCCTGACCTCGCGGGCGCTGGCCAAGCTGCGCCGCGCCGCCGCCAACTCTCCGGCCCTGGATGGAGTATCGCTGTGAACCAGCCTTTCGACACCGCGCTGCGCGACGCTCTCGAGGACCTGGTCGGGCAGGCCCGCCCGGTCGACCTCGCCGAGCCGGCGGTGCGCCGGTACCGCCGGCTGCTGTGGCGCCGCCGCGCCCTGACCGGGCTCGCCGCGGTGGCCGCAGTGGGCGCGCTCGCCGTCCCCTACGCCGTGCTGTCCGGCGGCCAGGGGGTGCCGGTCACGCCCGCCGCGCCGGGCAGCACGGCGCCGGTGCCGTCGGCGCAGCCGGCGAGCCCGTCGGCACCGGCCCAGCGGCCGCCGGCCACCCCGGGCCCGACCCCGAAGTTCGGCGCCGGCCCGGTCGACGTCGGCGGCGGTCTCGTCATCGTCGCCGCCCCGGCCCAGAACGGCACCCTGGTCCTCGTCCGGAGCAAGGGCACCTACCGCACGGTGCAGTACAACACCGTCCGCCCGGCGCCGGCCGGCGACCTCGCGGCGGTGATCGACGGGCAGCGGGTCGGCATCCTGAACGTCGCCACCGCCAAGGTGCAGTGGATCACCGGACCGAAGATCGTCAGCGGTGCGCCGGACTGGTCGCCGGACGGCACGAAGGTGGTGTACGCGACCGACGGCACCGAACCGGACAGCATCCAGATGGCGGTCGCCGACGCCGGTACGGCCACCGCGAAGAAGGTGGGCCCCAACATCGTGTGCCTCGAGGCGTGCGCGCCCGGCTGGCGGCCCAACGGCACCGAACTGACCCAGAAGGACTTCGACGCCGGCACGATCGTGTACTCGGCCGCGACCGGCACCCGCACCGGCGACACCGTGCCGGGCGCCGTCCCCGGCCGGCACTCCTGGTCGCCGGACGGCCGGTTCGTCGTCGTCGCCCAGAGCGGCCAGGCCACCGTGATCGACCTCTCGACCGGCCAGCCGGCGGGCACCCTGCAGGGCGACGCCAGGGTGGTGTACTGGACCGGCCCGGACGAGCTGGCGATGGTGCGCTCCGACGACGTGGCGCTGGTCGGACTGGACGGCACGGTCCGCCGGATCACGCCGCTGCCCGCCGACGTGGTGCCGGACGAGGTGACCGCCCTGGTGCTGGGCCGCCCCTGACCGGGGCGGTGCCGCTGCCGAGGCGGTCAGGGTGAGCGGGGCAGCAGGATGCCGCGGTTGAAGGCCTCGGCGACCGCGGCGGCGCGGTCGCTGACGCCGAGCTTGGTGTAGACGTTGAGCAGGTGGCTCTTGACGGTGGCCTCGGTGATGAACAGGCGGGCGGCGGCCTCGCGGTTGGTGTTGCCGGCGGCGACGAGCTCCAGCACCTCCAGCTCGCGCTGGCTGAGCAGCTGCGGCGGCGGGGTCCGGACCCGGTTGACCAGCCGGGCCGCGACGGCGGGGGAGAGCACCGTCTCGCCCCTCGCGGCGGCCCGGGCGGCGCGCAGCAGCTCCTCGCGCGGGGCGTCCTTGAGCAGGTACCCGGTGGCGCCGGCCTCGATCGCCGGCAGGACGTGGCTGTCGTTGTCGTAGGTGGTCAGGACCAGTACCCGGGCGGCGACACCGAGGCGGGACAGCTCCGTGATCGCGGTCAGCCCGTCCATGCCCGGCATCCGCAGGTCCATCAGGATCAGGTCGGGGTGCAGCGCCTGCGCCATCCGGACGGCCTCCGCGCCGTCGGCGGCCTCGCCCAGCACCTCGAAGCCGGGCGCGGCGGCGAACATGCTGCTCAACCCGTTGCGGACGACGGGGTGGTCGTCGGCGACGAGCAGCCGGACCGGGTCGTCGCTCATGAGGCGCTCCAGGGAACGGGGATGCACGCCGAGATGCCGGTCCCGGCGCCGGGTTCGGACTCGATGCGCAGCGTGCCGGAGGCCGCTTCGACCCGCTGCCGCATGATCATAAGGCCGAAGCCGGTGCCGGCCGGATCGAAGCCCTTGCCGTCGTCGAGGATGTCGAGGGCGACTTCGTGCTCCAGGTACGACAACGTCAGCGCGACCCGGCCGGCGTTCGCGTGCCGGGCGACGTTGGCGAGGGCCTCCTGCGCGGTGCGGAACAGCGCGAACTCCGCCTCCGGCGGCAGCGGCCGGGGCTCGCCGGTCGTGGTGGCCCGCACCGGCAGCCCGTGCAGCGCCGACCAGCGCTCGGCGACCTCGGTGAGCGCGTCGCCGAGGTGCCCGGTCTCCAGCGGCTCGGGGCGCAGCGCGTCGACGGACCGCCGGGCCTCGGCAAGGCTCTGCCGGGCCATCCCCTTCGCCGTCTCCAGGTGCCGCCGCCACGGCTCGGGGACCGGGCCCGCCTGCTCGGCCGCCTGCAGCTGGGTGACGATGCCGATGAGCCCCTGCGCGACCGTGTCGTGGATCTCGCCGGCCATCCGGCGGCGCTCCTCGAGGATGCCCGCCTCCCTCGCCTGGGCGAGCAGCCGGGCGTGCAGGCCGGCGTTCTCGGCGACGGTCGCCTCCAGCAGATGGTTGGCCCGGCTGAGCTCGGCCTTCTGATGTTCGTCGGCCCGCAGGATCCAGGCCATGCCGAGCATGATGGCGATGTTGAAGCCGATGATCCCCGCGGTGATCGCGACACCGCCGGCGTCGGTCTTCGGCACGTCGGTGGCCTGCGCGGTCCCGGCGATGACCGCGGTGAGGGCGATCGCCGGCAGCCGCCACGGCCATCCCAGCACGGCGTAGGCGTGGATGTAGGCGGCCGGGGTCAGGAACGCGAACATCGGCTCCCGCAGGACCAGCACGGCGATGAGGATCAGCAGGCCGGCGGAGTACACCAGCATCGGCCCGGTCCGGTCCCAGGTGTCCCGCCGGAAGGTGAACATCCCCAGCATCCACGCCGCGACCAGCGCGCACAGGCCGAGGTCGACGAGCCCGCCGCCGATGACGACCGTGTACGCGGTGAGCGCGGCGAGCAGCACGTAGGGCACCACGACCACCAGCACCCACGCTCCGCGTGGCGTCTCGTCGGCCATTGAACGACCCTATTCCCAGCGGAACCAGCGGATCGCGGCGAGGGTGCCCGCCGCGGCGTACGCGAGCAGCACCAGCAGCGGCTGCGGCGACGGGAACCCGTCCTGGAACGCCTGTACCCCGGCGCCGAGCGGGGTGGCGTGGCTGATGTCGCGCAGCAGCGGCGGCATCTGCGTGACCGGCACCCACAACCCGGCGAAGAACATCAGCGGGAAGTACAGCACGGTGCCGATCGCGGTGGCGGCGCCGCGGCCCGGGGCGAGCGCGGTGACCAGCAGCCCGATCGCGAACAGCGCGGCCGCCACGAGCACCCACCCGGCGGCGAACCCGAGGGGATTCGGCGGCAGCGGCACGCCGAACCCGATCCGCGCCACCGCGAGCAGGACGGCGACCGCGACGAGCGCGATGAGCAGGTTGGCGACGAGCTGTGCGGCGAGGACCCTGGCCGGCCCGACCGGGGTGGTGCGCATCCGCCGCAGGACGCCGGTCTCGCGGTACCCGGCGAGCGTGTTCGGCAACGCGATCAGCGCCAGCATCGCCAGGTTGAACAGGACGAGGACCGGCACGTACAGCTCGAACGTCGACAGCCCGCCGTTGGCCGCCTCGGGCCGCCGCATCGACGGGACGTTGCCGAGGATGACCAGCAGGAGCAGCGGGAAGGCGACGCCCCAGATCGGCGCGACCTTCTCCCGGAGGGCGAGTTTCGTCTCCACGGCGATCAGCACGGCGCGTTCCTTTCGACGGTGGTGAGTGCGACGAACGCGTCCTCGAGGCTCGCCTGCTCGACGCGCAGCTGCCCGGCGGTGACGCCGTGCCGGGCCAGGGTGGCGGTGACGGCGGAGAGGACGTCGCCGGTGCCGTCCACGACGACCAGGTCGCCGCGGCGGGTGACCCCGGTGACGTCGGGCAGCACGGTCAGCAGCGCGTCGTCGAACGGCGCCGACGGCCGGAACCGGATCCGCTGCCCGGCGCCGGCCCGCTCGGCCAGCCCGGCGGGCGTGTCCACCGTGACGACCCGCCCGGCGTCGATGAGCGCGATCCGGTCGCAGAGCCGCTCGGCCTCCTCCATGAAGTGGGTGACCAGCACGATCGTCACGCCCCGGCCGCGGACGTCCTCGATCAGCTCCCACGTGTCGCGGCGGGCCTGTGGGTCCAGGCCGGTGGTGAGCTCGTCGAGGATCGCCACCCGCGGGTTCCCGATGAGCGCCAGGGCGATCGACAGCCGCTGCTGCTGCCCACCGGACAGCTTCGCGTAGCGGGTCCTCGCCTTCCCGGCCAGGCCGAGCCCGTCCATCAGCTGCCGCCAGTCGGCAGGATCGGGATAGAAGGAGCTGTACAGCCGGAGGGCCTCGGCGACCCGCAGCCGGCCGGGCAGTTTCCCGTCCTGCAGCTGCACGCCGACCTGCCGGGTGACCGCCGCGCGGTCCCGCCACGGGTCGAGCCCGAGGACCGTCACCGCACCCCCGTCGGGTGCCCGGATACCGGCGACGCACTCCACGGTCGTGGTCTTGCCGGCCCCGTTCGGGCCCAGGATGCCGAAGATCTCGCCGGGCTCGACGCTGAGCGAGACGTCCTCGACGGCGACGGTACCGCCGTACCGCTTGTGCAGATTCCGAATCTCGATGACCGGTGCCATGCGCCCATCGTTTCGCCGTCCGTGCAATGCCGGCAGTCACCGGCGGACGGGCCCGCCCCAGTCAGGCGGTTGGCCGCCGAACCCACCGATCGGTGGGTACCGGTCCCGGACGAGGGTGCTCAGCCGCTTTCCGGTGCCGGCGCGTCGTCGAACAGGGCTCGCAACGCCGCGACGTGGCGGCGGTACGCCTGCCGGCCGGACGGGGTGAGACTGACCCAGGTCTTCACCCGTCCCCGGCCGGTGGGCTTGGCCACCTCGATGTAGCCGGCGTCCTGCAGCACCTTGAGATGCTTGCTCATGACCGAGTCGGCGACGCCGAGCAGATCGCGCAGGACGCTGAACTCGGTGCTGGTGGTCGCGTCGAGGAACGCGCAGATCCGCAACCGGTTCGGCGCGTGGATCACCTCGTCGAACGACTCGGTCACCGCCCGTCCCGCAGCTGGGCCCGCAACGCGCAGTCGAACCGCCGCCCGATGAACACGGTGCCGGTGGACGCTGTCACGGCGAGCGCCCAGATCGGCCAGCGCAGGTCGGTGTAGGCGCCGACGGCCCAGGCGGTGATCGCCACCGCGGCGATCAGCACGCCCAGGCCGATCGCCCAGCGGCTGGCCCGGCCCCCGTCCAGGCCCGACACCCAGACCCCGGTCAGCCGCCGGTACACGCCGGCCAGCCCGAGGCAGCCCAGCGTGAACAGCACGCCCGCGGCGAGCCTGACGCCCGTGTTGCCCAGGGCGAGCGCGACCACGTAGGCGCCGAGCATGAGACCCAGCGCCGGGTGATACCACCACGGCGTCACCAGCCGGTCGGCCAGCGCGCCCCGGGCCTCGGCGATGGCCGTCAACTGCTCCGCCGCACCCGCACCGCCCATGTTTTCCATGTTGGAAAGTCAATCACATTCCAAGACGGAAAGTCAATCGGGGCGGCCGCCAGGGAGGCGTTGCGGAAGAATCGGCCGCGATGTTCGGGTGCAAGGGATGCGGGGGCCGAGCTCACCGTGCCGCTGGCGGAGGTGACGCTGCCGCCGCACGCCCATGGCCGGTACGGGCACGGGCTGCTCGGCGTGCTGATGGAGCCCGGCACGTATGCCGTCGACCCGTATCCGTTCGGGCCGCCGTGGCGGCGCTGGGCCGAGGGCGGCGCGGAGGCGGCGGAGGACGCCGGCTGGTTCGCGCCCCGGGAGGTCGTGCCGGGCGGGCCGCGGGGAGCGATCGTGATCGCGCCGGGCGACGCGCGCGGCACCGTGTTCCGCGAGGACCTCGCCGGCAGGTGGGCCTGCTGCGGCATGGGCGGCAGCGACGGCCCGAACCTCGCCTGCGCCCGCTGCGGCCGGTTGGTCGCGACCCGCATCGACGACTGCGGCTACTGGCAAGCGGTCTGGCTGGACCCCGGGGCGGTCGTGCACCTCGGTGCCGCCGCCGTGCCCCTGCTCGGCTGGGCGGACCTCTGGGACCAGCGGGGCGGCCTCGACCCGCTGGAGCCCGACGGCGACTGGAGTCCACTGTGGTCGATGGCGCTCGGGGCGTCCTTCGCCCACCTGCTGGCCGCGTCGGGCGGCGTCGCGGTCACCGTCGCCGACGGGTTCGTCGCCGAGCTGCTGGGGGCGCCGCTGGCCGCGCTGCTGCCGCCCGCCCCGCCGGTGCGCCGGCTGACCGTGGCCGGCCCGCTGCTACCGGCCGGGGACGTGGACATCGCGCTCGTCCCGCGGCACCCGCAGACCGGCGCCGTCTGGCCCCTGCCGGACGGCGGCGACGCGGTGCCGGTGGACTGGGACGTTTGGGTGCGCCTGGCGTACCGGCCGGTCCGCGCCCCGGTTCCGCTGCCCGCCGACGAACGCCGCGACGATCCGCCGCCGCTGCTGCGGCCGCTGTACCGCTTCCATCTCGACCGCGACGTGTTCCTCATGACGCTGGCCCGGCTGCCCGAGGTCCGCCGGCCGTGGCTGCGCGCCGTCCACGACCGGGTGGTGGACGAGGGATACCGCGGCTGGTATCTGCCGTGAGCCGACCTGGTGGAGGCGACCACCGGTGAGGACCGGGACTCCGGCGGCGGCCGGGGGTGCCGCCGCCGGAGCGGGCCGGCTCAGAGCTGGCCGGCTCAGAGCTGGCCGGCTCAGAGCTGGCCGTGGGAACACCCGGTGAGGTAGCCCGCCAGGTGCGCGGCCGGGATCTTCGCGACGAACGACTCGCCCCACGTCCACGTCGGCACGTGGTAGTGGTCCTTGACCTTGTCGATCGGGCCGGTGATCGCGACGATGTGCTCGCCGACCGGGGTGCGGTGCCCGAACAGCGTCCGGGGTGGCGCAGGCGGGCCGTCGAACGCCGCGGTGTCGCCGCTCGTCCGGCCTAGCCAGCCGTCGACGCCGTTGACGAAGCCGATGACGTACGGCCGGTGCTGCGTGAACTCGTTGTTGATCGCGGCGACCGCGGTGTCGACCCGTCCGGCCAGCGGCGACCAGGTGTAGCTCGGCGCGCCGAGCACCTTCGTCATGATCGCCTCGATGCCGTCGGGGTCGAGTGCCAGGTCGCCGTCCTTCTGGTAGATGACCGAGTCGTTGACCGCGGCCTGGTACACCAGCGGCTGGCTCTGCGCCGCCTCGGCGTAGGCGTCGTAGGCGACGTCGAGGCGCCCGATGCCGCTGGTGACCAGCAGCCGGCGGTCGGCGTCGACGAGCTTGATCCGCCATTTCCGGCCGCGCTCGAGGACCTCGACGGTCGCGCCGGTGGGGTTGATGGAGAACCCGCACAGGTACGCGGAGCGCCAGTCCTTCATCCGCAGCCAGTACGCGAGGTCGTCGCCGACCGTCGCCGCGTCCAGGTCGGCACGGTACCGGATCGGCAGGTCGAACAGCCGCACCGGCGCGGTGCCCGGCCTCGTGCGGAACGACGCGGAGATGTCCTCGGAGGTCATGAGCTGCAGCTCGTAGATGTGCGGCGAACGCTCCTTGAGCAGCTTGCCGAGCGCCCGGGACAGCATGAAGTCCAGCTCGTACAGCGGCTGCGGCGGCGTCAGTCCCAGCTCGGCCTCGTGCTCGGTCTTGCGCGTCCACTGCTTGAGCCGCCCGGCCAGCAGTTTGCCGGGTGCCACGGTGATCCCGTTGAACGCCCGGTCCCGGAACACCGCGTCCAGCAGGTCGGCGAAGCGCTGCAGGTCGTCGTCGGCGAGCATGGCCCGCACGACCGCCGCCATCCCGCACACGCCGAAGCTGCTCTGCTGCATCTCGTCCGGGTCGTTGATCAGCTCCACCGCCCGGTCGGCGAACCGGGCGAACTCCGCGTCCTTCTCCTTCGCCAGCAGCCGCACGTGGGCCTGTGCCTCGTACCGGTTCATCAGCCGTCCCCTCCACCGTTGTCCGGACCTACCTGCATGCCGACCCCGCGCAGGCGCCGGCAGATACCGGCTGTCACGTTGGCGACACGTTCCGAACGGGTGAACGCGGTCGCCGCGCGCCGGTCCGGGCCGCTGCCGGGATGCCGGACCGGCCGACGATGATGGACCGGTGAGTGGCGTCCCGAACAGGTCCAAGCTGACGATCGAGGATGTGGCCCGCGCGGCCGGCGTGTCACGGTCGACGGTGTCCCGGGTGATCAACAACCTGCCCGGTGCGTCCGGGCCCGTGCGTGAACGGGTCCGCGGCGTCGTGGCCGAGCTCGGGTTCGTGCCCGACCAGACCGCGCGGGGACTGGCGTCGGGGCGGCCGCGGGCCGTGGACGTCGTCGCGGTGCACCACGGCCCGGCGGACGGCTGGATGGGCACGCACCCGTACTTCAGCCGGGTGCTGGTGGGGGTGACGTCCGTGCTGGACCCGCTCGACGTCCAGGTCCACGTCCATCCGGTCGCGTGGGACGACGCGGAGCGGACGCTGGACGCGCTGGCGGCGAAGGCGACCGTCGGCGCCGTGCTCGCCGACGTCACCCCGGACCTGGCGATGCGGTTCCACCGGCGGTGCCGGCGGGTGGTGTCCCTGGTCGCGACGGCGGCGCCGGTACCGGCGATCGAGGTCGACAACGTCGGCGGTGCCGCCGCGGCCGTCGAGCACCTGCACCGGCTGGGGCGCCGGCGGATCGCCGCCGTGCACGGCCCGGAGGACAACGCGTGCGCGATCGACCGCCGCGCCGGATACGTGCGGGCGGTCGAGGCGCTCGGACTGCCGCGGATCGGCGCCGTCGGCGACTTCCGCCGGGAGGACGCCTACCGGGCCGCGCACCGGATCCTGGAGCAGGACCCGGCGGTCGACGCGATGTTCGTCGCGTGCGACCTGATGGCCGCCGGTGTCGTACAGGCCGTCACCGCGACCGGCCGCCGCGTGCCGCAGGACGTCAGCGTGGTCGGGTTCGACGACAGCATCGCCGCGGTGTGCGCCAACCCGCCGCTGACCACCATGCGGGTCCCGGTGGAGCAGATGGCCGCCGCCGCGACCCGCCTGCTGCTGCAGGACGCGGTCCCGCCCGGGTACCGGCAGCGCTTCCCGGTCGAACTGGTGCGTCGCCAGAGCGCCGGCTGAGACCACTGAGCCCTGGTACCGGGCCCTGGTACTGGGAGCGCTCTCGCCGCTAGCGTCCGGTCCCTGCCGGCCGGCGACCCCGCCCGTCGGCGACGGATCGAGACGTGGCGACGGGAGCGGCGAGTCGATGAGCGACACCGAACAGGCGGCGACCACCCGGCCGGAGCACGCGCCGGTGCGGCTCGTGCTGGCCTCGCCGCTGTTCCGCGGGGCGACGATCGCCCTGTTCCTGTCCGGTGCCGGGATGTCGGCGGCGGCCCCGCAGATCGCCAGGTTCCTGGTCGACGTCCTGGGAAGTTCGCTGCCCACCGCCGGCCTGTTCTACCTGACCAACCTGACCGCACCGGTCGCCGGCTACCTGGTCGGTGCCCGCTCGGACCGCACCGGCGGGCGGCTGGGCCTGTTCCGGGTCTGCGCCGCCGCCGGTTTCCTCGGCTGGCTGGGCATCGCGTACTCCACCCAGCTGTGGATGCCGTTCGCGATCAGCGCGCTCGTGCTCGGCTTCGCCGGCGCCGCGACCTCACAGCTCTTCGCCGCCATCCACGACGAGGCGGCCCTGCACCCGGACCGCGGCAACGACGGCGTGGTCGCCATCGTCCGGATGGCCCTCACCGCGGGCTGGGTCGTCGGACCGGTCGCCGGATCGTTCCTGGCCGCCGCGGTGGACCTGCGCACCGTGCTCGTCGTGACCGGGGCCTGCACCCTCGCCCAGGTCGTCCCGCTCGGCACGGTGCGCACCCCGCCCGCCCGTCACCCGTCCGCCGACGGCCCGCGCCGGCCACCGCTCGCGGCGATGCTGCCGCTGCTCGCGTTCACCGGCCTGTTCGTCCTGGTCTACGCCGGTGAGCCGATCAAGTACGCCTACCTGCCCATCTACATGAACGACATTCTGCACCTCGACCCCGCGGTCAGCGGCGCGGTCATCGGCATCCAGCCGCTCGTCGAGCTGGCGCTCATGCCGGTCGCCGTCATCGCCGCCCGCAGGGTCGGCACGATGCGCCTCATGGTGGTCGCCGCCGGGCTCGGCGTGGCCGCGAACGTCTGCTTCGCCACGACCGGCACCGCCGCCGGGCTGTTCCTCGGTCAGGCGCTCATGGGCGGCGTCTGGGCCGTGTTCATGACCCTCGGCATCATCGTCGCGCAACGCCTGCTCCCCACCGCGGTCGCGACCGCGTCGGCCGTCTTCCTCAGCTCCAGCGCCCTCAGCTCCGCCATCGGGGGGCTGGGCGGCGGCCTCGGCGTCGCCACCGTCGGCCTGCCCCACGTGTTCCTCATCCCCGCGGCGCTCACGCTCACCGCCGCCGCCGGTCTGGCGGTGATGCACCGCACCACCGGCCGGCGGGACTGACCGCCCGGGCGGCACCCGAGCCCGCCGCCGCCGGTCTGGCGGTCATGCACCGCACCACCGGCCGGCGGGACTGACCGCCCGGGCGGCACCCGAGCCCGCCGCCGCCGGCCTGGCGGTCATGCACCGCACCACCGGCCGGCGGGATGACCGCCCCGGGACGCTCAGGTGGCCGTGACGGAGTAGGCGCCGCTCGCGCAGCCGGTGATCCGCCAGCCGCCCGGCACCTGCTCCGCCGACGCGTCGAGCACGTTCGCGGTGCGCAGGCGCGGCTCGGCCGTACCGGGGAACCAGATGTCGAGCCGGCAGTCCACCGGGTCGGGCGGGGCGGTCGCGGTGATCCGCAGCTCGGCGCCGCGCGGGCCCGCCGTCAGCGACTCCAGCCGGCCCGGGAGGGCGCGGGGATAGGCCCGCGACAGCGGCTCGGCGAAGGCTGCCGGCGGCGGGATCGACGCACCCGTGCGGCAGTCGACCGCGACCAGGTTGCCGGACGTGGCCGCGTCGGCGCCGGTCTCCGGCGAGCCGCAGCCCTGCCGCCACACCCAGAACGCGCCGCCGATGCCGAGCCGGTCCTGGGCCGCGGCGAAGCGCCGCACCTTCACGCCGTCCGTCTCGGGTTCGCCGAACCAGCCCCATTCGCCGGGCCACAGCGCGGCGCCGTAGCCGGCGGCCGCGCGGGTGGAGACGGTGAGGTTCCGTTCGATCGACGCGATCGTCAGGCCCAGGCTCTGGTCCATGCTGATGGACTCGCTGTACGGGTGCGGGGCGAACACCAGCTGCCGGTCCGCGGTGAACCCGGGCGGTGGGGTCACGTCGAACCCGAGACCGGACCACAGCACGCTCGGCTGGAAGAAGGCGACGTGGGCGAACCCGCCGGCGGCGTTCTCGGCCGCGCGGATCGCGGTGATGGCGGCGTCGTAGAACCGGCCCAGCAGCAGCCCCGAGCTGATCGGCGGGCCGGTCCCGATGCCCGGCTCGTTGAGCAGGTCGTACCCGGCGACGGCGGGTTCACCGGCGAAGGCGCGGGCGACGAACGCCCAGGTGCGGACGAGCTCGGTCTGGATGCCGTCCCGGTCGGCGTACAGGTTGCCGAACGCCGTCGCCACCGCGGGCGCGAGGTCCCGGGCCAGGAACTGGCAGTGCGCCGTGCCGTCGGTGATCGTCGCCCAGGCCGGCGCGCCGTCCCAGCCGGTGGTCGGCGTGGTGCCGCCGCCGCACCGCTCGGACGGCCTGGCGAGGGCATTGCCCCACGCGTCCTGGTGCATGTCCAGCACGGTGTAGATCCCGTGTGCCTTGGCGCCGGCGACCGCCGCCCGGATCTGCTGGAGGTACGACTCGTCGAACCTGCCGCGTTCGGGCTCCAGCCGGGACCACGACATGCCGAGCCGGATCACGTTGAAGCCCAGCGCCGCCATCTGGGCGAAGTCGTCATCGGTCAGCGGCCGCGTCGCCGGTACGGCCGGATCGCGCAGGTAGTAGTCGATCAGCTGGTTCACGTTGACGCCGCGCAGGATCACCTGCCGGCCGGTGCTGTCGCCGATCGTGGGCGTCCCGTCGCGGCCGGCCGCCGGGTGCACCTGCAGCCGTTGCATGCCGCTGCCACCCGCGACCGCGGCGAAGGCCGGCGGTCCGGGCTGCCCGGGCGCGCCGGCGAGGGGCGCCAGGGCGAGGAGCAGCACCCCGGCCACCGCGAGGGCCGCCAGCCGCCGCCGGGTGTGGGGAGGCGGCAGCAGGACGGACGGCCACCGCGCGCCGAGCCGGACCAGGAGCGCCACGAGGACCGCCGCCGGCAGGCCGACGGCCGCGCCGTAGCTGAGCCCGGTCGCGACGCCGAGCAACGCGGTGCTGATCCACCAGCTGTCCGGCCCGGCGCCGGAGAGCCGCCCGGTCAACGGCGCGATCGCCGCGCCGGCGACCCCGAGGCCGAAGCCGGCGACCACCGAGGCCAGCCACACGGTCACGCCGGCGGCGAGCGGCCCGGCGCCGGGCAGCCGGCGGCCCAGAGACCGGACGACCGCCGCGACGGCGGCGAGGAACACGGCCGTGCCGAGGAGGAACCCGGGCACACCGGCGGCGGCGGTCGGGGCGGCGAGGAAGCCCGCGAACGCGTACCCGACCGGGCCGCCGCGCCACCACTGCGCCGCCGGTCCCGCGGCGGCGAGCGCGGCCACGGCGAACACGACCAGCACCGGTGCGAGGACCGGCCGGGCCGGTGAAGGGCCGGTCTCGGGCTCGACCGGGGAAGGTTCGGCCGGTCCGGCGCGGAAGGCGAGCGCGGCGCAGGCCGCGACCACGGCGCCGACGACGGCGTACTTCAACGCCGCGAAGCCGCTCGTGCTCACCGCGAACCGAAGCGCCGGACCGGCCGGAAGGTGCCGCCCCAGCACCGGAACCGCCGACACGAAGCCACTCGCGGCGCTCGCCCAGGCGCCGGCGCCGGCGACCGCTACCCAGGCGGTGACGAACACCCATCGTGCCGTCAACCGCCGGCCGACGAGCAGCACGGGAGCCGCCGCGCCGGCCAGGAGGAGCGGCAGCCCGACCGCGAGGGGTGCCCAGCGGAAGGGGCTGCCGCCGCCCGCGAGGGGCAGCCCCCGGCCGCCGACCGGTGCGAGCAGCCCCGACGGATCCGTCGCGGCACCGGCCGCGACCACGGCGAGGAGCACGGCGACGACGGCCGTGGCGGCACGGCCCTGCGGCGCTGCCCACATCCGTCGGAGGGCCAGGAGAGGCGAAGTGGCACGCATAGTAGACGCGAGTGTGGCTCGCATTCGACGTTTTGTCAGCCCCGTCCAGGCACGTGTTGCCCAGGGCAGTGACGTGTGCCGATACTTGATGACCGCCGCCTTTGTGTTTGGAGCTACCCATGACGCGCCGCAGGCCGCTGGCTGCCCTCATGTCCACCGTTGTGCTCGCGACGCTGACCACCACCGTGGCGACCGTCGCGCCGTCCGTTGCCGGCACCGCCGGGCCCAAGACCGTGATCGCGAACCTGTTCGAGTGGAACTGGACCTCGGTCGCGTCCGAGTGCACCACGTTCCTCGGGCCGCGCGGCTACGGGTACGTGCAGGTCTCCCCGCCGCAGGAGCACGTGCGCGGTCAGGAGTGGTGGGTCGCGTACCAGCCGGTCAGCTACCGCATCGAGTCACGCAAGGGGACTCGGTCGCAGTTCCAGTCGATGGTCAGCACCTGCCACACGGCGGGGGTCAAGGTGATCGTCGACGCGGTGGTGAACCACATGGCCAACACCGACAAGAGCGGCCCGGGCTGGGCCGGATCCGCCTGGACGCACTACGACTACCCCGGCACGTACCAGACCCAGGACTTCCACCACTGCGGGCGCAACGGCAACGACGACATCGTCAACTACAACGACCGGTACGAGGTGCAGAACTGCGAGCTGGCGAACCTCGCCGACCTCGACACCGGTGCGACCTACGTGCGGGACAAGCTCGCCGGCTACCTCAACGACCTGCTGTCCCTCGGCGTCGACGGCTTCCGCATGGACGCCAGCAAGCACATGCCCGCCGCCGACATCGCGGCGTTGAAGGCCAGGCTGTCCCGGTCCGTGTACATGGTGCAGGAGGTCATCTACGGCGCCGGCGAGCCGATCACGCCGCAGGAGTACACCGGCAACGGCGACGTGCACGAGTTCCGGTACGGCAAGGACCTCGCCCGGGTGTTCCGCAACGAGCGGCTCGCGTACCTGACCAACTTCGGCGAGGGCTGGGGCTACATTCCCAGCAACGTCGCCAACGTGTTCGTCGACAACCACGACACCCAGCGCGACGTCCCCGGCACGCTGACCTACCGGGACAACGGCATCTACGCCCTGGCGAACGCGTTCATGCTGGCGTGGCCGTACGGCTCGCCCACGGTGATGTCCAGCTACGAGTTCACCGACCGTAACCAGGGCCCGCCGTCGGACGCGTCCGGGCGGACCAGCAACAGCACCTGCTACACCGGCGGCTGGCGGTGCGAGCACCGGTGGCCGGTCATCGCGAACATGGTGGCGTTCCGCAACGCGGTCGCCGGCAGCGGCGTCGTCAACTGGTACGACAACGGCTGGCAGCACATCGCGTTCGGCCGTGGCAGCGCCGGCTACATCACCATCAACGACGAGGACTTCGCCGTCACCGGCCGGTCGTACCGCACCAACATGCCCGCCGGCCGCTACTGCGACGTGATCCACGGCGAGAAGAGCGGCACCACCTGCACGGGCCCGGTCGTCACCATCGACGGCGGCGGCTGGTTCACCGCGAACGTCGCGGCCCACGACGCCCTGGCCATCCACGCCGGCGCCCGCATCTCCTGACCCCGGCCGCCTGAGCCCCGGCCGCCGGTCCGGGGCTCAGGTCCGGCGCTCAGGTGCGCAGGCCGAGCTCGGCGAGGATCTGGGTGACCCGGACGTCCTGGTCCTGGATGAACGCGCCGAAGTCGTCGCCGCCGAGGAAGCTGCCGGTCCACCGGTGCCCGGCGACCGCCTCGAGCCAGGTCGGCGACGTCCGCAGCGCCTCCAGCTCGGCGCCGCGGCCCGCCCGCTGGGCCGCGGTGAGCCCCGGTGGTGCGACGAGCCCGCGCCAGTTGGCGAACACCACGTCGAGACCCGCCTCGCGCAGGGTCGGGGCGTCGATCCGGTCGGCCCGGTCGTGGCCGGTCGCCGCCAGGACGCGGAGCTGACCGGAGTCGACCTGGCCGGCCAGCTCACCGAGGCTCGACACGGCGAACGCCACCCCGTGCGACAGCACCGCGCCCAGGAGCATGCCGCCACCGTCGTACTGGCTGTATCGCACGGTGCGTGGTGCGATGCCGGCCGCCTTGGCCATCAGCATCGCCGCGAGATGGTCGGGTCCGCCGGGCGAGGAACCGCCACCGACGGCGAGGCCCGCGGGGTCGGCCCGCCACACCCGCACCAGATCGTCGAGGGTACGCAGCGGCGAGTCCCGCGTGACGACGACGACCTCCGGCTCCTCGATCAGGCGGGCGACCGGCGTCACGTCGGCGAGCGTGACGGAGATCGGGGCGGTGTGCTGCGCGCCGACGAGGCCGAGACCCATGAGCATCAGCAGCGAGGCGTTGCCCCGCTCGTAGGCGAGCCGGCGCAGGCCGACCATGCCACCGGCGCCGGGCAGGTTGAACACCTCGACACCGGACCTGACCGCGGCGGCGTCCATGGTGGTGGCGACGGTCCGTGCGGTGATGTCGTAGCCGCTCCCGGGCGCGTTCGGCACCATCAGCCGCAGGCCCGGCTCGTCGTCCGCCCGGCAGGCGCTCAGCACGAGCCCGGCCAGGGGAGCGGCGAGTATGGTACGGCGAAGCACCAGGTCAGCCTATCGGTGCCGGACGGCGAGGAGGTGCGGGTGCGCTGGCAGTTGTCGCTCGCCAGGCAGTTCCTCCTGCTCCAGCTCGGCATCGTCCTGCTCGTCGTGACGGCCGTCGCCGCGGTGTCGGTCGCCGAGTCCGACGCCGCCTTCCGCCGGGAGCAGGGCACCAAGCTGCGCTCCACCGCGGAGAACCTCGCCGCCACCGACCTCATCCGCCAGGGCATGCGGGGCACCGTCTGGTACGACGCGCTGGGCGCCGAGGGGGAGACGGCACGCAGCGTGTCCGGCTCGTCGTTCGTGGAGCTGACCGACGCCCACGGCGTCCTGCTGACCGGCCCGCACCGCGGTAGCCCGGCGGCGCTCGGGGGCAGCGACGCGCTGTCCGGCCGCGCGTGGCTCGGCGTCGTGGAGCACGACGGCGAGGCGCTCGTGGCGCACGCCCCGGTCCTCGACCCCGCCGACGGGCGGGTGCTCGGCCTGGTCATCGCGGGCAAGACCTATCCGTCGTGGCTGGAGCTGCTCGCGACGGCGACCCCGGACCTGCTCACCTACCTGCTGCTCGGCTCGGTGCTCGGCGTCGCCGGCTCGACCCTGCTCGCCCGGCGCGTCAAGCGGCAGACCCTCGGCCTCGAGCCGGCGGAGATCGCCGGCCTCGTCGAGCACCGCGAGGCGATGCTGCACGGCATCAAGGAAGGACTGATCGGGCTGGACTCGGCCGGCCGGGTGACCCTGGCCAACGACGAGGCACGCCGGCTGCTCGGGCTGCCCGCCGACGTCACCGGCGCGCCGCTGCGGTCGCTGGGGATGCCGGACGCGGTGCTCGCCCTCCTGACCGCCGGATCCGACGAGCCCGACCACGTGGTGGTCCACGACTCCCGGGTGCTGGTGCTCAACCGGATGCCGGTCCTGGTCCGCGGCCGCGCGGCGGGGTCGGTGACGACGCTGCGGGACCGCACGGAGCTGACGTCGCTGGAGCGCGAGCTGGACATGAGCCGGCACACGACGGACACCCTCCGGGCGCAGGCGCACGAGTTCACCAACCGGCTGCACACCATCTCCGGTCTGCTGCAGCTCGGCCAGTACGACGACGCCGTCACCTTCATCATCCAGGCGGGCCAGGCGCAGGACGAGCTCAGCCACGAGGTGCAGTCGCGCATCTCCGACCCGGCGCTGGCCGCGCTCCTCATCGCCAAGGGCAGCGTCGCGTCGGAACAGCATGTCGAGCTGCGGATCGCGTCCGACACGTCGATGCCGAGGCCGGCCGACGACCGGCTCGCCGCCGACCTCGTGACGGTGACCGGCAATCTCGTCGACAACGCCATCGACGCGGTGACCGCCGGCGGATGGGTGCGCGTGTCGGTGCGGGAGGACGGGGACGCGGTCGTCGTGACCGTCGACGACTCGGGCACCGGCGTCGCGCGGGAGCACGCGGAGCAGGTGTTCGGCAGCGGTTTCACCACCAAGGGCGGCGACGGTCACCGAGGTCTCGGGCTGGCGCTGATCAGGCGGGTGTGCACGGCCCGCGGCGGTGCCATCACCGTCGACGGCTCCGCCTTCACCGCGCGCCTGCCCGCGACGCCGCGCGGCGGGTCCGGATGATCAGCGTCCTGGTCGTCGACGACGACTTCATGGTCGCCCGCATTCACCACGGGTTCGTGACACGGGTCCCGGGCTTCACGGTGGTGGGCATGGCGCACACCGGCGCGGAGGCGATCGGCGCGGTCGAGCGGCTGCGCCCCGACCTCGTCCTGCTCGACATCTACCTCCCGGACCTCTCCGGGCTGGAGGTGCTCAGGCAGCTGCGCCAGGACGGGCACCGGACCGACGTGCTGGCCGTCACCGCGGCGCAGGACGTCGACACGATCCGGTCCGCGCTGCGCAGCGGCGTCGTGCACTACGTCATCAAGCCGTTCACGTTCGACACGCTGCGCGAGCGGCTCGAGCGGTACGCGGAGGCGGTGCAGCGCCTGGGGGACCGGCGCAGCGTCGCCCAGGCGGACGTCGACCGGCTCTTCGGCACCCTGCACCAGAGCGACACCGCGCTGCCCAAGGGGCTCGCGGCCGCGACGGCGGACCTGGTGATCAACGTGCTCCGCGAGAGCGGCACGGACCTGTCCGCGGGCGAGTGCGCCGCGCTGGCCGGCCTGTCCCGGGTCAGCACCCGCCGCTACCTGGAACACCTCGTCCAGGCGGGGAGGGCCCAGGTGCGGCTGCGGTACGGGGCGGCCGGCCGGCCGGAGCATCGCTACATCTGGCTGCGTCAGTCCTCGTCGCCGAAGGACAACCGCTGAGCGTCACCCCTTCCGCGCAGCCGGGCGACGAGCCTCGGCAGGTGCGGCAGCCCGAGCGCCGCGACGGCGAGCAGGAGCAGGATCAGCGTCAGCGGGCGCCTGACGAAGATCGACAGGTCGTTGTCGGAGAGCAGCAACGCCCTGCGGAACTGGATCTCCATCATGGGCCCGAGGATGACGCCGAGGATGACCGGCGCGATCGGGAAGTCGAAGTGCCGCATGAACATCGCGACCACACCGATCGCGAAGGCGATGAAGACGTCGACGATGTTGCCCGACACCGCGTAGACCCCGAGCGTCGCGAACACCAGAATCCCGGTGTACAGCAGCGGCCGCGGGATCTGCAGCACCTTCACCCAGATCCGGATCAGCGGCAGGTTGAGGGCGAGCAGCATGACGTTGCCGATGAACAGCGACGCGATCAGTCCCCACACCAGATCCGGTGACTTCTCGAACAGCTGCGGCCCGGGGGACAGGTCGAAGTAGCCGAACGCGGCGAGCATGACCGCGGCGGTCGCCGACGTCGGGATGCCCAGCGTCAGCAGCGGGACCAGGACACCGGAGAACGACGCGTTGTTGGCGGCCTCCGGCCCGGCGACGCCCTCGATCGCGCCGTTGCCCCACTCCTGCGGATGTTTCGACCGGCGCTTCTCCAGCGTGTACGAGACGAAGGTGGGGATCTCGGCCCCGCCGGACGGCAGCGCGCCGAACGGGAAGCCGAGCGCCGTCCCGCGCAACCAGGGCCGCCACGACCGGGACCAGTCCGACCGGCTCAGCCAGGCGAACCCGCCGGCGGCCGGCTCCAGCGGCTCGACCTTCGCCGGCAGGTCCTTGAGCCGGGAGACGATGTAGAGCGTCTCGCCGATGGCGAACAGTCCCACGATGATCGTGACGATGTCGACGCCGTCGAGCAGCGAAGGGACCCCGAAGGTGAAGCGGGCCTGCCCGGTCAGGGAGTCGATGCCGATCAGGCCGAGAAACAGCCCGAACGTCAGCGACATCAGCCCCCGTACGAGCGACGCGCCCACCATGGCGGTCACCGTCACCATGGCCAGGACGGCGAGCGCGAAATAGTCGGAGGCCCGGAACGTGATCGCCAGGCTCGCCATCGGCGCGGCGGCGAACGTCAGCAACGCGGTGGAGATGGTGCCCGCGACGAACGAGCCGATCGCCGCCGTCGCCAGCGCCGCGCGTGCCCTGCCGCGCCGGGCCATCTGGTACCCCTCGATGGAGGTGGCCACCGACGCCGACTCGCCCGGGGTGTTGAGCAGGATCGAGGTCGTCGACCCGCCGTACATGGCGCCGGCGTAGATCCCGGCGAACATGATGAGCGTCCCGGTCGGGTCGTCGAGCCGCAGCGCCACCGGGAGCAGCAGCGCGATCGTCAGCGCCGGGCCGATGCCGGGCAGGACGCCGACGAGCGTGCCGATGGTGACGCCGATCGCCGCGTAGAGCAGGTTCTGCGGACTCAGCACGGTGCCGAACCCCGACAGCAGGTCCATGATCGAGCTCATAGCGGCAGTACCCCCGCGGGCAGGACGATCCCGAGCAGCCTGGTGAAGACGAGATAGATGCCCAGCGACAACCCGACCGCCGTCAGCAGATCTCGCACGATCACCGCGCGCAGCGGCCTGGTGCTCATCAGCCGGGCGGCGACGAGCACGAACAGCATGGTGGACAGCACGTAGCCGACGACCGTGTACTTGAGCATCACTGAGTAGCCGACGAGAGCGACCAGCAGGAGCGCCGGCGTCCGCCACCCCATCGGCACGACGCGGCCGGTGCCGCGTTCACGGATCCGGCCGGCCAGATAGGCCAGCGCCACCGCGACCCACAACCCGGTCACGATGATCGGGGCGAGCGTCGGTCCGCCCAGGGTGACCCCGCTCCGCACGGCCGAGGCGATCGACATCGCCAGCAGGGCCGCGCCGGCCAGGAGCAGGACCGCGCCGGCCACCAGCGGGCCGGGGCCGGCAATCGCCGTCCCCGGCACCGCGGTGCCGCCGCTCGCCGCCTCCGAGTCTTCCGAGTCCTCCGGGTCCTGTGGGGCGGGGACCTGCGGCCCGGCGGCCGACGGCTCCCGCTCTGAAGGCGTCACAGCAGCCATCGGGACCTAACCCAGCCCGATCTCGGTCAGGACCGTCTTGATCCGCGCGCTCTCCGACTCGTAGAACGCGGCGGCGCTGTCACCGGACTTGTAGAAGTCCTGCCACTTCTTCGCCGTCAGTTCCTGCTGCCACTGCTGCGACGCGTGCAGGTCGTCGATCATCTTGATGACCGCCGCCTTGTCCGCGGCGCTCAGCCCGGGCGGTGCGACGACGCCGCGCCAGTTGAGCAGGTCCAGCTCGTACCCGGACTCCTTGATGCTCGGCGCCGGCGTACCGGCACCGGCGTCCTCACCCTTCGGGCTGGACACCGCGAGCGCCCGGACCGTGCCGGCCTTCACCAGGTCGGCGAACTCGCTCGTGCTCGACACCGCGACACTCACGTCGCCCGACAGCAGGGCGGCCTTGGTCTCGCCGCCGCCGGAGTAGGCGACGTACTGCTTCGCGACCGTCTTGGCGTCCGCGCCGCCGGCCTTCGCCAGCAGCCCCACCAGGATCTGGTCGGTGCCGCCGGCGGACCCGCCGCCCCACTTCACCGCCGTGGGGTTGGCCTTCACGTCGTCGACGAGCTGCTTCAGCGACGTGTACTTCGAGTCGTTGCGCACCACGATGACCTCGGACTCGGCGGTCAGCGTCGCGATCGGCGTGGTCTTGCCCAGGTCCACCGGCGACTTGTTGGTCACCACCCCGCCCACCATCACGAGCCCGGTCACCATGAGCTGGTGCGGGTCCTTCGCGTGGCTGGTCACCAGCTCGGCCAGGCCGATCGTGCCCGCGGCGCCGGTGACGTTGCGGACCTCCGCCGACTGTCCATTGAGGAGCTTGGCGTCCTGGAGGATCTTCTGCAGCGACCGCGCGGTCGTGTCCCAGCCGCCGCCGGCCCCGGCCGGGGCCATGATCTGCAAGGTCTTCGTCGGAAAGGCCACCGCCGCGGTGCCGGACGCGGCCGGTGACTCGCCGACGGACTGGTTGGCGCAGCCGGTGGCCAGCAGCAGCACCGCCGGCAGCGCGACCGCAAAACTCCGCTTCAACATTGACGTAGTGCTCCTGTCACGGGGATGTGGCGAACGTGTTACGCACCATGCCGCACCGAGTGACCCAGGTCACGATTGTGAACGCTACGCACATATTGGTCTTTGTGGTCGCGGCGGCGGCCGGATCGACCACGACGTGACCACGCCGATGAAGCCGGAGTTCGGCGAGGTCGAGGAGCAGGGTCGCGCACGGGATCGTCGCCGGAGCGGCCGGGACCGTCCGGCGCTTCGACGAGGTGCTCGCCGCCGATCCGCGCGTCGCCGGGCACCTCGACGCCGGCACGGTCGCGCGCTGGTCGATCGTGACCGGTGCACCGGTCTGTCCGCCGACATGGCCCTGTCGACGGCGGCCGGTCGCAGCCGCGCCGCCGCTTTGGTTTCCGGCGGCGCGGCTGCGGTTCCTGGCGGTGCCGCTTCAGTTTCGGGCGGTGCCGCTTTCCGTTTCTGGCGGGTCCGTGGCGTGGTTCCGGACCGCTGCCGGGACGCGGTGTTACGCGCCGGCGGGTGCGGGTGAGGTCGGGATCGGAGTGTCGCGGCGGCGGCGCCGGATCAGGCCGGTGACGAGGTCGAGGACGAGGAACGCGACGAGGGTGACGCCGAAGGCGGGCAGCGCCCAGCCGATCGCCGCGGTGACGAGGACGCCGATGACGAGCAGCGGCAGGCGCAGCCGGCGCCACGCGCCGCGGGCGGGTGGCGCGCCGACGGGGGCCCGGCGCTGCGCGCCGCGGGTGGGGCGGCGCTGCCACCACATGCGGTAGCCCCAGAAGATGACGCAGAGCAGGCCGATCGCGAGCGCGGCGAGCAGCAGCTGGTTGGCGAGGCCGAAGAGGTAGCCCATGTGGGCCTGGATGCCGAGCGCGGACAGCTTGGCGAGCACCGGCCAGTCGGCGTAGTCGACGCGGTCGGTGACCGTGCCGGCGACCGGGTCGACGGCGATCTTGTCGAAGTGGACGGGCCAGACGTTGTCGTTCTGCACGACGGTCCAGGCGGCGCCCTCCTCGGCGGGCGCGCCGATCTCCATCTGGCCGGTGATGCCGTTGGCCCGGGCGATGTGCAGGACCTTGTCGACCTGTGCCGGGTCGCCCGCGGCGGCGCCGCCGCCCTCGCCGTGGTGGGCGCCGCTCGAGCCGCCGGCGGTCGCGCCGTTGGTGACGAGCTCGGGGCGGCCGGCGTTGAGGGAGTCCAGGGCGAGGCTGAAGTTGGCGCCGGCGTAGTCGGACCAGGTCAGGCCGGTCGCGGACAGGAAGAGCAGACCGACGATCAGCCAGACGCCGGTGGCGGCGTGCATGCCGCGGGTACGGCGCACGCCCTTGGCCGCGGCGGTGTCGTAGAGCAGGGTCGCCTCGACGCGGCTGCGACGCTTCTCGCCGCGGATGCGCCACTGCCGGTTGCACCACAGGATGAGCCCGCCGAGCGCGACGACCCAGAGCCAGCTGGCGGCGGTCTCGGAGTAGAGCACGCCGAGGTCGTTGAGGTGCAGGTGGCGGTGGAAGTCGTCGAGCCAGGTGGTGAGCGGGGTGGAGCCCCACCAGGTGACCAGCTGGCCGCGGATCTCGCCGGTGTACGGGTCGACGTAGACGGTGTGCTGCTTCTCGCCGAGCTCGGGCACCATGAACACGACCTTCGTCGTCGCGTCCGGGGCGGCGGCCGGGACGACGGAGGAGAAGGTGCCGGTCGGGTGGGCGGCGATCGCGGCGGCGACCTGCTCCGACAACGGCTTCGGCAGGCCCGGGCCGACGTTGGCGACGTGCAGTTCCTTGTCGTAGACGATGCTGTCGAGCTGGGGGGTGAACACGAACAGCAGGCCGGTGACGGCGGCGACGACGAGGAGCGGGGCGACGAGGATGCCGGCGTAGAAGTGCAGCCGGGTCAGCAGCGGCACCACCGACCACGACCGGATCGGCCGGGGGGACGGGGCGGCAGCCGGTGCGGGCTCCTCCGTCGGGGGCGACACATCGGTGGCGATGGACATCGGGAACCTCCGGGGCGGACGACGGTTCGGGGCGGAACGGACGAGTGGCACCCGCAGACGTCCTTGGCTGACGCGCCCACGAGGGTGTAGTCGTCCGGCGGCGCCCGGAAGTTCCCGGCGAGTTCTCACGGCCGCCGCGTGGGTGCCGCGGGGGCGTAGGACCGGTCCGCACCAGCGGCGTCAGCCTGCGGTGGCCGCGACCCGCCGGACGTCGTCGGCCCACCAGTCGCCGGAGATGCCGGCGGCGAGCGCGACGTCACGGGCCACGGTGTAGGCGGCCAGCGCGCCGTCGCGGTCGCCGAGTGCCTCGAAGGCCCGGCCGACCGAGCCGAACAGCGCGTTGGCGCGGAAGAACCGCTCCCGGTCCTTGCCGTCCCGCGCCGTGGTGGGAGTGGTGTCCGCCGCGTCCGGGCCGGCCGCCCGCAATGAGCCTTTCCGGGTAACGGCGGGCGACGCTGAGTAGTCGCTCGCGTTCCCAGGGTGGTGACACGCCGAACCCGTTGCGATGCAACGAAAGACGCAGCACCCCGGTATGAAGGTGGTCCTCTCACAGATCAACTTCATAGGGTGCTGCGTCGACGATGAGTGTCACATACACCTCGGTCCTGCCGGTACGCGAGGAGACGGTGGACTTCCTGACCGGTCTGCTGACCACGGAAAGAGCGCGGCGCGGGACCCGTGCCGGCACGCGGGCGTTGCCCTGCCACGAACAGGCAGTTCTGGTCCTGCGCTGGTTGCTGGACGGCACCCGGATGAGCCAATTGGCCCGGGACAACGCGATCGGCCGTTCCACCGGCTACGCCTATCTGCACGAAGGCATCGATGTCCTCGCTGCCCGGTCACCCAGCCTGCACGGGGCGCTGCTGGCGGCCAAGGCAGCCGGGTACAGCCACGTCAACATCGACGGAACGCTCATCGAAACGGACCGCTGCCGTACCCCTGGACCCACGCCCGGCGTGGATCTGTGGTGGTCGGGCAAGCACGCCAACCATGGCGGCAACGTCCAGGTCATCACCGTGCCGGACGGCTGGCCGATCTGGACCTCGCAGGTACGGCCCGGCCGCGAGCACGACACCACCGCGGTGCGCACCCACACCGAGATCCTGCCCGCCCTCACCGCCGCCGGCAGTGACCTCCGCGCCCTCGGCGACCTGGGCTACGAAGGCGAAGCCGACACCATCACCGTGGCGTTCAAGACACCGAAGAACGGCCGGCTCACCCCGGTGCAACAGCAGCTCAACCAGGCCCACAACGGCGTCCGGGCCATCGCCGAACGCGGCAACGCCCTCCTCAAGATGACCTTCAAAGCACTGCGCAACGTCAGCCTGTGCCCTTGGCGGATCGGGAAGATCGTCGCCGCAGCCCTCGTCCTACTCCACATCGACCACGCCCGCACAACATGAAACCGCCAGTCATCAAGCAGTTGCTCGGAATGGCTCAATGCCCGGTCGCAGAGGTCCCGCGCGCGGGCGCGCAGCGCGGCGGCCTCGTCGTCGGCGGGCGCGTATGCCCGCTGCTTGAGCAGCCGCTCGATCCCCCTGCGCGCGGTGTCGCGGCCGTACCGGCGGACCTTCTCGACGAGCCACAGATCCTCACCGGCGGCGCGCAGCGCGGTGGCCTCCGCGGCACGGGCACAGGCCGCCGCACGCCTGGCGTCCAGGCCGCCCGCGAACCGGACGTCGCTCCAGTACGGCGCACCGGCGAACGCCGCCTCGCGCTCGCGCTTGGCGTCCGGTGCGTGGACGGTCCGCTCGACCAGGGCCCAGTCGTCCTCGGCGCCGGGGTCGCCGGTCGCCAACCGGCACTCGTACCGGGCGGCGGCCAGCTCGGCCACCCGGACGTCGCCGTCGACGCACGCGGTCAGCCACGGGATCGCCTCGGCGTACGCCCGCTGACGGGCGAGCGCCAGCCCCATGTCCTCGGCGCCGCCGAGCGCGACCATGCCGGCGACGTCCGGGTCGGTCGTCAGGGCCAGCAGGAAGCGCAGCGCGTCGTTGTGCTTGAGCCCTTCCGACCACATCCATTCGCTGATCGCGTGCGCGGACACATGGGCCAGGGCCAGCCGGTCGTAGGGGTCTGTCACCCCGGCGTCGGCCTGCAGCGCCTTGACCGTGATGCCTGCGTTCCAGGACCTGCGGCCGGCGAGGCGCTCCACCACCGGGCTGCGGCGCCGGACCTCCGCCAGCAGGGATTCCGGTACCTCGAAGTGGCCGGTGTACTCCTCGTCGCTCGTCCACGGCGGGACACCCCGGTCGCCGTCGGTCCCCGCCAGGAGCCGATGGATCAGTGCCGCCTCGGTCCGTTCGCCCGCCTCCTCCAGGCAGGCCGCCACGACCCGCAGGGCCGGTGCGGCGTGCTCCTCGTCGAATCCGTTCCATGCGTGGCCCTCGTTGCCTTCGCGGATCAGCGAGGGGATGACGACCGGGGGAGGCAGCACCGCGGCCCAGAACCGGTGCGCCAGCACCGCATAGGCGGACGCGCGGCCCACCACCCGAGGTTCGCTGCCGTCCCCCTCGACCGTGAGCGCCAGGTCCGGCCCGTCCAGCTCGACCCGGAACGCGGGCACCGGCCGCACCACCCCGAGCCAGTACTCCGCATACGCGGCGAACACCGCGGACAGGCTCGTGGCCAGTTTCGACATATGCCGCACGATACCCAGCGCCGGCGGACCGGCATTGCGCCCGGTGGCCGGGAACAGCGCCGATCGCCTGTCCGGATGCGTTCGAATTGTGGATCACTTTTTGCCGGCAGGGCACGACAGGGTCTTGCGTGAATGAAGGATTCATGTGTTTGACTCTGTTGGTGAAGTCGTGTTACAAAATGTCGGGCTTCTATCAATGTGCAGGTCTCAAAAGATTGACGTCCGACGGTTTCTAAGTGACGATTCCACGGCTAGTGTGACGCAGAGCAGCGGGATGGTTGCGGACAGCATGCCGTCGCCGGCGGTGACGCGGACCGGCCGTACCGCCGGTGGTGAGCAACGTCGGAGCACTGGAGGAGTCCGAATGGCGCAACTCGGGTTGGCGCAACCGAAGCAGGGCGGCCTGAACGGCCGGTTCCACCGCATCGCGCTGAACGTGTTCATGGTGATCGTCCTGGCGCACTGGGCGGAGCACCTTGCGCAGGCATACCAGATCTGGGTGCTGCACTGGCCGTTGCCGAAGGCGCGGGGCGTGCTGGGCCTGGCCTACCCGTGGCTGATCAAGAGCGAGTGGCTGCACTACGGCTACGCCCTGGTCATGCTCGTCGCGCTGTTCGCGCTGCGCGGCGCGTTCACCGGCCGGGCCCGGACCTGGTGGACGGTCGCCCTCGTGATCCAGTTCTGGCACCACATCGAGCACCTGCTGCTGTTCCTGCAGGCGCAGACCGGGCAGTTCCTGTTCGGCAAGGCGGTGCCCACCAGCGTGCTGCAGCTCGTGATCCCGCGGGTGGAGCTGCACCTGTTCTACAACACCATCGTCTTCCTGCCGATGGTGATCGCGGTCATCCTGCACCTGCGGCCGAACCGTGCGGAGGCGCAGGCGGCGCCGTGCAACTGCGCCAGGCCGCTGGTCGCGGCCGGTGCCCCGTGACGGTGACGACGTCCTCGAGCGGAGCCCGCCGCGGCGGGCTCCGCTCGGCCCTGCGGTCCGCCCTGCGCTCCAAGGCCGTCTGGCCGGTCGGCGCGGTCGCGGCCGCGGTTCTGGCGTTCGCCCTGCTGGCGGAGCCCGCCCCGGCGCGGCTGTCCGCGATGGACCCCGCCGACGGCGCCACGGTGCAGGTGGCGCCGACCGCCGTGACCGCCACCTTCAGCGGCGAGCTCGCCGCGTACGACTACCACCTGAGCGTGGCGCATGAGAGCGGCGTGACGGTGAGCACCGGTGCCGTCCGGCGGGACGGCGCCACCCTCACCGTGCCCGTCGAGCTGACCGGCGCCGGCACGTATCTCGTGGCGTACCACGTCCGGCTGGCCGACGGCGTGGAGCTGTCGGCGGTGACCCGCTTCGGTGTGGGCGTTCCCGCCGCGCCGGTCGCCGGTGACCCGGCCGCGGCGGCTTCCGCCGGCCACCAGCACCTCAGCGACGACCCGGTGAACCTCGCGCTGCTCGTGCTCGACGCGGTGCTGCTGGTCGCGCTCGCGTACGCGCTGCTGCGCTGGGGACGCAGGCAGCGCCACTCCTGAGCCGGGAGCGCCGCGAGTCAATTTCTATTCCGGGACCGCACCCGCGGAGAAAACATCGTCGGCATTTCTCGAAGACAATTGTCGAACCTGTATGTCTTGGAGGCCCCGGATGACGATGTTCCAGTCCCTTCGCCGGCGCATGCTCACCCCCGACATCAAACAAACCCGGATGGACGTGCGCGGCTTCCACGTGAAGAGCGCGGAGGCGCGTGATCGGCTCGAGTCCGTCGGGCGGTACTTCCTCACCGGGTACGCGATCGCCGCCGAGGTGCCGCACCCGGCCGACGCGGACTCGCGGCTCGCCGACGTCCCGCACGCCTACCGCGGTTTCGCCTATGAAGGTGCCGCGATGGCGTTCGCGGTGCGTGACGGGCTGCCCGTCGGCGGCGGCCGCCACGTCGAGGAGTTCCTCGCCGGGCCCGCCGACGACCACGTCTACATGGCCTACGTGGGCGTCGGCTGGGCGATGGCGCGGGTACCCCGGTTCCGCTGGTCGTCGCTGTACGCACCGGACCCGCTGCTGCGCTGGCTCGTGCTGGACGGCTACGGCTTCCACCAGGCGTACTTCAAGACCCGCAAGTACGTCGACGAGTGCTACCAGGCCGACACCTTCCCGTGGCCGGCTGACGGACCCGCCTGGTACGCGAGCCGCGCCATCGACCAGGGCGTCGGCCGGGCCACATGGTTCGTGTGCGGCACCGACCCCCGCCGCGTCGTGGCGACCTTCGACCGGTTCGACGAGCGCCGCAGGGCCGACCTGTACGCCGGCGCCGGGCTGGCGGCCACCTACGCCGGCGGTAGCGACGAGGCGGAACTGGCCTGGTTCAAGGACGCCGCCGGGGCGTACGCCGGCGACGTCGCGCAAGGCTCGGCGTTCGCGGCCGGCGCGCGGGTCCGGGCCGGTCTCGTGGTCGCGCACAACGAGATCGCGACCAGGGTGCTCTGTGGCCAGACCACGGCCGGCGCGTCCAAGGTGACCGACGAGGCGCTCGTCGGGCTCCCGTACGACGACGAGATCCCCGCGTACGAGATCTGGCGGCTGCGCATCAAGGCGGCGCTGACGGCGGGTCTGGAACGGTGACCCCGGCATAGCACGATCATCCGAGCCCTCCTGGACACCGGCGCTGTTACGCTCGGGCCGGGTCCTCGCCGGTGAGGGAGATCGTGGTGGCGTTGTCGTTCGAAGTGCAGAACGAGGCCTCTGGTCGGGTGCTCATCGTGCTGCACGGCATGCTCGACAGCCACGGAGTGGCGGTGTTCCATCGCGCTCTCGCCGCGGCGCTGGAGTGGTATCCGACGCTGGTCGGCATCGATCTGACCGAGGTCACGCTCATCGACTCCGCCGGTGTGGGCGCGCTGGCGGCGGCACTGCGGGTCGGTGGGCAGGTGGGATACCGGCTGGTGGTCGCGGCCATCAGCGCGGCCGCGCACGACCGCCTCCGGCGCAGTGACCTGGCCGACTCCCTGGACGTCTCCGGTCCTCGTCGCCGGGGCCCGCGGGCTGTCTGACGTCCGGCTCAGGCCACCGCCGGTGACGCCGGCTTCCCATCGGCATGGTTCGGGTCCAGCGGGATGGTGAACCACAGCGTGGTGCCCTGGCCGGCCGGGCTGGCGAGCCGGCTGCTGCCGCCCAGGGCGGTCACCCGGTCGCTGAGCCCGCGCAGGCCGGAGCCGGCGTCCGGGTCGGCGCCGCCGACGCCGTCGTCCCTGATGCGCAGCCGGAGGGTGTGATCGTCGGCGGTGGTGTCGACGCGGAGACTCGCGGCGTGGGCGTGTTTGATGACGTTGGTGAGCGCTTCGGCGACGATGTAATAGGCGCTGGTCTCGATGTTCGGTGGAAGCCGGTCGGGCAGCTGGATGTGCAGTTCGGCCGGGACCGGTGAGCGGCGGGTCAGGGTCCTGAGGGCCGACGCGAGGCCGCGTTCGGTCAGGATCGCCGGGTGGATGCCGCGGGAGAGCTCCCGCAGATCGTTGATGGCGCCGGACAGGTCGTCGGTGACCGTGGCCAGGTCGCCGGCGAGTTCCGGCCGCTCGGTCGGGGCCCGTGCCTGGATCCGGCGCAGGTCCAGCAGCAGCGCCAGGAGCCGTTGCTGGGTGCCGTCGTGCAGATCGCGTTCGACCCTGCGGCGGGCCTGGTCGCTGGCCTCCACGATGCGGACGCTGGCGGTGGTCAGGTCGGCGCGGGCCTGCAGGTTCGCGACGGCCACACCGACGAGTTCGGTGAAGTCGGCGGTGCGGTCGGCATCGTCCTGGCACAGCTGCTCCTCGCTCGCGGCCATGACGATCAGCACCCCCCACAGGCTGTCCTGCACCACGATGGGCGCGCCCACGGAGACGCGGATGCCGTACCGGGACAGGAACGGGTCCGGCACCGAGGTGCCCTCGCCGACGCGGGTCCACCAGGGCTGCTGACGGTTGTAGACGTGCATGGCGGCGCCGTTCTCCGGCAGGGCGGTGCGGGTGCCGGCCACGATGGGAACGTCGTGCTCGCTCCACGCCCCGACGACGGTCGCGGCGCCGTCGGACTCGTACCGCAACAGCATGGTCGTGTCGGCTCGCAGGAGTTTGCCGATCTCCTCGGTGACCGCGCCGAACACCACGCCGGACGGCGACGCGCGGGCCACGAGTGTCGCGATCCGCCGCAGGGCACTCTGCTCGGCCACGAGACGGTTGAGGTCGTCGCGGTGCGACTCCAGCGACATCGCCATGGCGTTGAACGAGCGCTGCAGGAGGCCGATCTCGTGCGGGCCGCTTTCGGGCATCCGGGTGGACAGGGCACCACCGGCCAGCCGATCGGCCATCCGGGCCGCCGTGGCGAGCGGGCGGACGATCCCGCGGTTCACGAATGTCGCGAACATCACCCCGACCAGCACGGACCCGGCGAGCCCGGCGCCCGCCGCCGTCCGTGCCCAGGCGGTGTCGGTGTCGGCGTGTGCGGCCTGCTGGTTCGCGTCGGTCAGCTCGACGGCGATGAACTGCGCGAATCCCGCCTGGATGGCGTCGAGCCGCTGCTGGCTGTCGAGGAGCTGGACCGGGTCGGGTGGCGTGATTCGACCACCGGCCATCGCCGACGTCGGCTGCTCGGCCACGTACGTCGCGATCTCGTGGTTGAGCAGCCGGACCCGCTCCTGCTGCTGCGGATCCTGGACGACATGGCCTTCGAGCTGCGCGGACTGCGGTGCGATCGCCGCGCGGGCCTGTTGCCACGACGTCATGAACCGTGGTTCGTGCGTGATGACGAAGCCGCGTTCCGCGTTCTCCATCGACAGCACGGAGGTCTGCAGCTGACCGGCAATGATCAGCGCCGCCTGCGAACTGCGCGCGGACCGCACCTCCCGGTCCAGCCTCGTCACGGCCGCCAGCATCGTCACGAGTGACGCGCTCAGCGCCATCGTGCACACCAGGCAGAGCAGCAGCACCCGGCGGTTCAACCCGGCGCCGAAGAGCGCCGGCCACGCCGGCCGGCGCCCGAATCCCCAAGCGTGCACGTTCACGCGGAGCTCCGTCCTGCACGCCACCGGAAACGACGGCAGGACATGCACCCGCTAGGAACAGTGGCGTCGCGACAATCGATTTCATCTATCGGCCCAAATCCAGCCTACTACCGCAAAAGCCGCAAATTCTGGCCGAGTGTCGGGACGCGACCCGGCGCCGATGCAGGTGGCGGCTCAGTGGCGGCTCAGTGGTGGAATCCGGTGCTGCCGGCCGCGGGGTGCAGGGGCCGGGTCTGGGCCCGCAGTTCCGGCAGCAGCCGGGCGAGATCGGCGAGCAGCAGGTCGGCCAGGTCGCGGGTGAAGCCGTTGCGGATCACCACCCGCAGCACGGCGAGGTCGGTGCGGTTGGCCGGGAAGGTGTACGCCGGGACCAGCCAGCCGCGTTCGCGCAGCCGCCGGGAGACGTCGAACACGTTGAACGTGCTGACGTCGCTCTTCGTGGTGAACGCGAACACCGGCAGCTGGTCGCCGCGGCTCAGCAGCCGGAACGGGCCCATCGCGGCGATCCCGCCGGAAAGGTACAGGGCCACGTCGCGGGACGCCTGCTGGACGGCGCGGTAGCCGGTGCGGCCGAGGCGGAAGAAGGTGTAGTACTGCGCGACGACCTCCGCGCCGGGGCGGGAGAAGTTCAGCGCGAACGTCGGCATGCTGCCGCCGAGGTAGTTGACGTCGAAGACGAGGTCCTCGGGCAGGGCGTCGCGGTGGCGCCACAGAATCCAGCCGACGCCGGGATACACCAGGCCGTACTTGTGCCCCGAGGTGTTGATGGAGGCGACCCGGTCGAGCCGGAAGTCCCACCGCAGGTCCGGGTCCAGGAACGGCGCGATCATCGCGCCGGAGGCGCCGTCGACGTGCAGCGGGATGTCCCATCCGGTGCGCTGCTGCAGGGCGTCGAGCGCGGCCGCGATCTCGGCGACCGGCTCGTAGCTGCCGTCGAACGTCGAGCCGAGGACCGCGACCACGCCGATGGTGTTCTCGTCGCAGTGCGCCGCGGCCTCCTTCGCGGTCAGGTGCAGCCGGTCGCCCTCCATCGGTACCAGGCGGGGCTCGACCTCCCAGTAGTTGCAGAACTTCTCCCAGCAGACCTGCACGTTGACGCCCATCACCAGGTTGGGCCGCCGGGCCTCGCCGGCCGGGCGCCGGGCCGCCCAGCGCCGCTTCAGGGCCAGCCCGGCCAGCATGCACGCCTCACTGGACCCGGTGGTCGAGCAGCCAATCACGTCGGCCGGGTCCGGAGCGTGCCACAGGTCGGCGAGGATGCTGACGCAGCGCCGCTCGAACTCGGCGGTCTGCGGGTACTCGTCCTTGTCGATCATGTTCTTGTCGGCGCACTCGGCCATCAGGCGGGCGGCCTGCGGCTCCATCCAGGTCGTGACGAACGTGGCGAGGTTCAGCCGGGCGTTGCCGTCGAGCATCAGCTCGTCGTGCACGAGCTGCCAGGCGGTGTCGGCGGGCACCGGATCGTCGGCCAGCGCGTCGCGCGGCGGGGTCACCTGCTGGACCAGCGCCGGGTTGGCGACCGTCGCGAACGGGTTCCCGCCGTCCGCGGCCTCCGGCCGCCGTGGTGGAAATGCCCTGTGCAGCACCATCGTCACACCGTCCTGTCGGTTGGTCCCGGCGCCGCCGCGCGGTGCGGGAACGGTCGGTTGTCACAGCGAGGCGTCCCGCAAGGCGGCACGTCCGCGGCGGTACTCCGGTCGGCGCTCATCCGGCGGGCCGCCGTACAACTGCGGGGCCGGCGCCGGGATCTGCCCGCGGAACGAAGATGGTCGCGACGGACGCGACGGTGATGGTGATCAACGCGCCGAGGATCAGGGCGGCGGGTTCGCCGTCGGCCAGCAGGTGGGCCCGGGTACCGAGGGTCGCCGCGGCGACGGGGACGCCGACCTGGGCGGCGGCGAGGGCGGCCAGGGTGGCCGGTTGCCCGGTCGCGCGTGCGACGAGGTGCGTCACCACCGCGCCGGCGCCGAGGGCGACGCCGAGCCCGACCAGTGCCGGACGGCGGCCCAGGGCGGCGACGTCCAGCGAGGTGCCGAGCCAGACGAAGAACATCGGTCCGACGAACCCCTCGGTGACCGCGAACAGTTGCCGGGCGAGCCGGCGCGGCTCGCCGACGGCCGCCACGGCGAGTCCGAAGCCGAACCCGGCGAGCATGACCGAGGCCCGGGTGAGCTGCGCGACCGCGGCGAGGCCGAACAGTAGGGCCAGGTTGATCCGCAGCTCCAGCGCGAACTTGCGCCGCTCGGACAGCCGGTGCAGCCGCTTGCGCCAGCGCCGGCGCTCCGCCAGCCGGAGCGCGGCGAACACGATGATCGTGGCGGCGACGAGCACGGCCGCGCCGAGCGCGGACCGGCCCGCCCGCGCCGGGTCGATGGCGAGCGGCAGCGCGACGATGCAGACCGCGTCGGCGAGCGCGACCTGCGGCAGCAACTGCAGCACCGGCCGGCCGGTCAGGCGCAAGGCGTCGAGCATCGGCAGCACCAGCGCCGCCGACGACGAGGCGAGCAGCACCGTGTAGAGGGCGGCGTGGCCGGTGCCGAACGCCCGGGCGATCACGAACGCGACGGGGACGGACGCCGCGGCGACCAGCGCCGCGCGGCAGAACCCCACCGGCAGCGCCTGGCGCAGCGCCGGGTCGCGGATCGGCACGTGTGAACCGGCGACGAACATGACCAGCGCGAACCCCACGTCGGCCAGGAACGCGAACATCGGGTCGCCGGCGTCCAGCACGCCGGCACCCGTCGGGCCGAGCGCCACGCCCGCCAGCAGCTCCCCGACGACGACGGGCGGCCCCCACCGGTGGGACAGCGCCAGGAGCGGGCCGGCAAGACCGGCCACCGAGACCAGTGCCAGCAGGCCGAGGCTCATCCGGGGTCCGGTCGCCGGGCGCCACGCGGAGGCCGGCCGGTGGGAGGGCCGGCATGCGCCGCCCGGCCGCCGGCCGGCACCGGCCCGCTCGACCCGCTCATGGCGCCGACCTCTGTCCGTCCGACCCGCGCTGCCCTGCCTGGACGTCATCGACAGCACGACGGGCACCGTCAAAGGCCCGTGCGGTCACCTGCCCGCTCCGGGGCGGCCCATGTCTGATGTGCGGGGTGGTCTCGCCGTGGTCCGGCCCGTGGCCGCCACCGCCGCCGACCTGGCGGGCCGGTCCGGACACCTGGACGGTCCCGGGCCCCGGCTGAACGGCCGCGGCGTCAGCCGTGCGGTCGCGCGTCGAGCACCTGGCGGCGGCGCAGGTACTCGTCCTCGTCGATCTCACCGCGGGCGAACCGCTCGGCGAGGCCGGCCGCCCGCGCGTCTTCACCACCGGGTGAGGCTGCCGCCCGGCGCCGGGGGACCCGCAGGGTGAAACCGTGGCGTTCATAAGGTGAGCGCGGTGGGAGATTCGGTATCGCCCCGTCCCCGGGCCCTTCTTCCCGCCATTCCGGCGTCGGGTCGCTCCTATAGTCGCGTCGTGTCCGTGAATGCCCCGGCCGCCGGTGAGACGGTCGATGTCATCGCCTCCGGTGACGTGTCAGCACCAGTCTTCGTCGATGCCACGGGCCGTCGTGGACGGCGGATCCGGCTTGTCTTCCATATCGGTGGTGTAGCGGCGCTGGTCTATGCGGTGCTGGTCGTGATCGCCGCGCTGTTCTTCACCGGCCCGCTGGACCTGCTGTCGTTCCCGGCGCCGGGAACGTCCCCGTCCGCGACGCCGCCGGCCAAGAAGCTCACGCCCGCGCCCGGCCAGCCCGCCAAACGGCTCACCGGCGCCCCCTCCGCCCGTACCAGCCCTTCACCCGGCACGGCGAGCGCGTCCGCCGAGCCGAGTGCCTCGGTAACCACCACGCCGTCCCCCGAGCCGACGACGAGCGCGCCGCCTTCCGTCCCGCCGTCCTCCGCGCCGGCCACGCCCACGCAACCGCAGCCGAGCGCCTCGCAGAGCGCCGCCCCCGGCATCACCGTGGTCGTCGTGGCGGGCCCGGCGTGACCCGTCCACGGCAGCGGGTGTCGTTCAGCCGTCTGATCTTCGGTGTTGTCGCGCTCACCGTGCTCGTCGGCGCGCTCCTGGTCGAGGCCTACACCAACGCCGAGTTCCACCCCGACCACACGGTGAACGCCGGCAAGCGCACCAAGGTCCCGGCCGAGGTGCTCGGCGGCGGCCCGATCATCGATACCCGCAACGGCACGGTGCGCTCCTACCGGCTGCCGGCCCGCACCATCGCCCTCATCTTCGACGACGGCCCGGACCCGGAGTGGACGCCGCGGGTCGTGGAGGTGCTGCGCAGGCACCACGTCAACGCCACGTTCTTCGTGGTCGGCTCCCAGGTCGTCCGGCACCCGGACATCGTCACCGAGCTCGCCCGGGCCGGCGACGAGGTCGGCGTGCACACCTTCACGCACCCGCGGCTCGACCGCCTGCCACGGTGGCAGCGCGAGCTGGAGTACTCCCAGACCCAGCTCGCCATCGTCCACGCCACCGGCACAAAGTCGGCGCTGCTGCGGTTGCCGTACTCCTCCAGTACCAGCGCCATCGACGACGCCGAGTGGCCGCTGATCCGGGAGGCCGGCGAGCTCGGCTACCTATCGATCATGGCGGACCTGGACAGCCGGGACTGGAGCCGGCCCGGCGTCGACGCGATCGTCGCCGGCGCGACCCCGCAGGGCGACGCGGGCGCGATCGTGCCCATGCACGACGGCGGCGGCGACCGCGCGGAGACCGTCGCGGCGCTGGACAGGTTCATTCCCCTGATGCAGCGGCGCGGATACACCTTCACCACCGTGTCGCAGGGCCTGGCGCGGGCGGTCGCGGGGCCGGCGGTCGTCGAGGCGCCGGCCGGACCGGTCGACAGGCGGCGCGCGTTCGCGCTGGCCACCGCCGTCATGCTGGCCGACTGGTTGACGGCCACCCTCCGGGTGCTGTTCCTGGCCGCCGGGCTGCTGACGATCGCCCGGACCGTGGCGCTGCTCCTGCTCGCGGGCCGGCACGCGCGGCGGCGGCGGGCCGCGTCGTGGCGGTGGGGCCCGCCGGTGCGCCTGCCGGTGTCGGTGATCGTGCCGGCCTACAACGAGAAGGCGGGCATCGAGGCGGCGGTGCGGTCCCTGGCGGGCGGCGACCATCCGGGCGGGATCGAGGTGGTGGTCGTCGACGACGGTTCGACCGACGACACGGCGGACCTCGTGGAGGCGATGCGATTACCGAACGTGCGGGTGGTGCGGATCCCCAACGGGGGCAAGCCGAACGCGCTCAACGTCGGGGTGGCGATGGCGCAGCACGACCTGATCGTCATGGTCGACGGCGACACCGTCTTCGAGCCGGACTCGATCCGGCATCTGGTGCAGCCGTTCGCCGACGCCTCGGTCGGTGCGGTCGCGGGCAACGTCAAGGTCGGCAACCGCCGTTCGATCGTGGCCCGGTGGCAGCACATCGAGTACGTCATCGGGTTCAACCTGGACCGCCGGCTGTATGACCTCCTGCGCTGCATGCCCACCATCCCGGGGGCGATCGGCGCGTTCCGCCGGGAGGCGCTGCAGGACATCGGCGGGATCAGCCACGAGACCCTCGCCGAGGACACCGACGCCACCATGGCGCTGTGCCGCACCGGCTGGCGCGTCGTCTACGAGGAACGCGCCCGCGCCTGGACCGAGGCCCCCGCCACCCTGCGGCAGCTGTGGCTGCAACGGTACCGCTGGAGCTACGGCACCATGCAGGCGATGTGGAAGCACCGCCGGTCGCTCCTGGACCGCGGGCCCTCGGGCCGGTTCGGCCGGATCGGCCTGCCCCTCGTCGCGTTCTTCGGCATCGCGCTGCCCCTGCTCGCCCCGCTCATCGACATCCTGCTCGTGTACGGCCTGTGCTTCTCCAGCTGGAAGGTCACCACCGGCGCCTGGCTGGCCATGTTCGCCATGCAGGTCCTCACCGCGGCCGTCGCCTTCCGCCTGGACCGGGAGAAGCTCCGCGCCCTGTGGGTCCTGCCACTGCAGCAGATCGTCTACCGCCAGCTCATGTACATCGTGCTGCTGCAGTCCCTCGGTACGGCCCTCACCGGCGCCCGGCTCCGCTGGCACAAACTGCACCGGCAGGGCTCCGCCGGCGCGGCCGCCCCGGCGCTTCCGGTGCCGCCGCTCGTGGTGGTCCCGTCCCCGGCTCGTGAGGAGTCCCGCTCCTAGCCCGGCGCCCGGCGGCGCGGTGGCGCGCCGCCGCGGTCAGGCGGACGCGGAGAAGCGGATCACCTCGACCTGACCGTCCAGCCGGACCGGACCGGCGGCGTAGGGGACCAGCAGCGTGTCCCCGCGCCGGATCGGCAGGTCGTCGTGCTCGCCGGTCAGCCGGCCCTCGCCGGCTACGACGACCAGCACGCTGCAGCCGCGGTCCAGGCGGTCGCCGCCGCGCACGCGGCGGGCGGCGAAGAACTCGTCCGCGGCCTCGGGCAGCAGCCGCTCCGCGGTGCCGCGCAGCCCGTCGAGGCGTGACGGCGTCCAGGCACCCCGGTCGACGCACTGCAGGGCCAGGTCGTAGCCGAGGCCCAGGTGGCCGTCGGCGAGGCCGAAGCCCTCGTGCTCCAGCAGCACGGAGAAGTCGGTCGGCTCCTGGACCTCGACCAGCAGGATGCCGTCGCCGATCGCGTGCGGCAGACCGGCCGGGCAGAGGATCGCGTCGCCGGCCGCGACCGGGATCTTGTTGGTGGCGGCGAGCATCGCCCCGGTCTGCTGCCCCTTCACCCAGCCGGCCAGCTCGGCGGCCGCGACGTCACGGGCGAAGCCGAGATGGACGTACGCGCCGGGCCGCGCGGAGACGATCACCCAGGCCTCGGTCTTGCCGTACGGCGAGGCGAGGTGCGCGGTGGCGAAACGACGGTCCGGGTGCACGTGCAACGGCAGCCGCTGACCGGCGTCGAGCAGCTTCACCAGTACGCC
This sequence comes from Dactylosporangium sp. NPDC051087, assembly GCF_055586325.1. Classification (NCBI taxonomy): domain Bacteria; kingdom Bacillati; phylum Actinomycetota; class Actinomycetes; order Micromonosporales; family Micromonosporaceae; genus Dactylosporangium; species Dactylosporangium sp. NPDC051087. The sequence continues at coordinate 481,785 of NZ_JBVJIJ010000003.1, forward strand.
GGTGTCGACCCGTCCGGGGCCGAGCCACCAGCGCTGGTCCTCGGCGATCGCCTCGGCCAGCACGCGGCCGTCGGCGAGGGCGGACAACCCGGCCGGGGCGAGCCCGAAGCGGCTGGTCATCGAGCCGACCCAGTCCTCGGGGCGGTCGGGCAGCGCCGGCACGGTGCGGAACCCGGCGATCCGGCCGGCGCCGCGGTAGAACGTCGCGGGCTGGTTGGCGGGCAGTACCTCGACGGTCATGGGTGTCCCTTCAGGGCCAGCTCGGCGAGGAAGCCGCCGACGAACGTGTCGCCGAGCCCGACGGTGGTGGGGTCGCGGACGTCGAGCGCGAAGCCGGGCACGCACTCGACGGTCCCGCCCATGCGTGCGCGCAGCGCCGCCGCGAAGGCGACGGACTCGGGCCGGCGCGGCAGCCTGCGCAGCTGTTCGACGTCCTCGGCGGTGAAGTCGTCGCCGTGGCAGTAGCGGGTGGCGGCCATGACGGTGCCGGTGTCGAGGGCGCCGGCGTAAGCACCCGCGCCGAGCGACACGGCCCAGTACTTGGTGTGCAGCACCAGCGTCGGTACCGGGATGAGCGCGTGCACCGCCGTGAGCGCGGCCGCCACGTCCTCGGCCGAGAGCAGGTCGACCGGGCGTCCGAGGTAGGACTGCAGCTCGTCCTCGTTGAGCCCGTACACGTCGATCTCGTCGAGCAGGGCGTCGCGGACCCGGCGGCTGAAGGCGGGCTCGTGGTACGCCGCGTCCTCGAAGTAGGTCACCGCCCCGGGCGGCAGCCGCCGCATGTGGTCCTTGAGGGCCGCGAGCCGCTCGTCGAGCTCCACCTCGTCGAGCATGGCGTTGAACCCGGAGATCAGGAAGACGTCCGCCCGGGCGAGCCGGTCGCCGAGGTCGTCGGTGAGCAGCATGGCGCCGTTCGCCGGGTCGTTGACGTAGATCAGGCGGTTCGGGAACGGCGCGGTGATGTCGATGTCGCCCGCCCGCACCCGCAGGCCCTTGTCGTACTGCACGATCAGGTGCGGGTAGAAGGTGTCCCCGGTGCCGCTGTCGATGTGCTCGCTGTCCGCCGGCAGCAGCCGCCGGAAGGTGTCGTTGACGCTGACCAGGTGCAGCGTCGACGGCACGCCGAGCCAGCTCATCAGGATCCCGGCCCGCACCGACGTGCCGCCCAGGGTCTCCCGGTGCGGGAACCGGTCCGCGAAGGCCGACAGCGCCGGGGCGGAGGCGACGAAGTGCTCGCCGCCTCCGCCGCGGGCCACGTACCCGAGGATCGACACCACGAGGTCCCGCTCACTGGTCACCCTGGCCGGCGACGTCAGTTCCGCGGCGCCGATGCCGTGCTCGGCGACGAGCTGCTCCAGGACGCCGGCGGTCAGCTTCAACTCGTAGTCGACGCAACCGCCGAGGCCCAGGACTACACGGGACGCGTCGGCCATGTCAGTAGAGCGAGCCCTTGCCGGCGGCGCCGAACAGCTCGATCTTCTGGGCGGCGACCACCTTCATGGCGTCGATGCAGGCGGGCTGGATGGCGTTGGGCTCGCGGACCTTCGGGTCGTTGCCCAGCACCTCGCGCATCTTGTTGTGGTAGGCGACCTTGATGTCGGTGGAGATATTGATCTTGTTGATGCCGATCCGCGCGGCCTCGCGGATCTCGTCGTCCGGGTTGCCGGAGCCGCCGTGCAGCACCAGCGGGATCTGGACCCGGCTCTTGATCTCCTTGAGCAGGTCGAGCTTCAGCTCCGGCTTGAGGTGGGCCGGGTAGAAGCCGTGGAACGTGCCGATCGCCACGGCGAGGCTGTCCACGCCGGTCTGCTCGACGAACGTGACCGCGTCGTCGGGGTCGGTGTAGATGATCTCGGCGGCACCCGCCTCGGCGTAGCTGTCGTTGCCGCCGATCGTGCCGAGCTCACCCTCCACGGACACGCCGAGGACGTGCGCGGAGTCGGTGACCTTCTTGGTGATCGCGATGTTGTCCTCGAACGGCTTCAGCGAGCCGTCGATCATCACGGAGGTGAAGCCGTACTGGACCGCCTGCAGGATCTGCTCGTAGGTGGCGCCGTGGTCCCAGTGGATCGCGATCGGGACGCTCGAGCGGTGCGACCGTTCGGCGATACCGGCGATCATCTCGCGGCCGATGTGCCGGACCTCGTCCGGGTGGATTCCGACGATCAGCGGGGCGTTCGTCTCTTCGCTGATCTCCACGATCCCCTGGAACATCGCCCAGTCGCTGATGTTGAAGGCGGGCACGGCGAAGCCGTGCTCGTTTGCGACATCCAGGATCGCCTTGCCGGTCGTCAGCATTTCGGTGTTTCTCCTTCTGCGTTGCTGAGTGGTGTCAGGCCTTGACGGCGCCGGCGGTGAGCCCGCCGATGAACCGTCGCTGGAACACGAGGAAGAGGATGAGGACCGGAATGGAACCGAGGACGCTCATCGCCATCATCTGGTTCCACTCGTACGAGTGCTGGCCCATGAGCAGCTGAATGCCGATCGGCACGGTGCGCATGTCGTCGGTACGGGTCAGCGTGAGCGCGAACAGGTACTCGTTCCACGAGATCATGAACGTGTAGACCCCGACCGCGATGAGACCGGGCACCGAGATCGGCACCAGGATCCGCCACAGCGCGGTCCAGCTGGTGCCGCCGTCGACCTTGACGGACTCGTCCAGCTCCCGTGGCATGGTGTTCAGGTACGCGGTGATCATGATGATCGCGTAGGGGAGGGTGAACACCATGTGCGTGAGGATCAGGCCGGGATAGGTGTTGTACAGGCCGAGCGCGACGACGAGCCCGAAGTACGGAATGACGAGCGTGATCGGCGGCACGGCCTGGACGCTGACGATCACGGCGTTGATGGTCTTCTGGAACGGGAACGTGAAGCGGCTGAACGCGAACCCGGCCAGGATGGCCACCAGCAGCGTCAGGACGGTCACCGCGAAGGCGACGATGTAGCTGTTGAGGAAGAACCGCAGCTGGGCACCGTTGCCCAGGATCTCCCGGTAGGCGTCGAAGGAGAAGCCGTCGGTGATCAGCCGCGGTGGGTTCTGGAACACCTCGCCGTTGCTCTTGAACGAGGTCGACAGCAACCACAGGACCGGCAGGCCGGCGAACAGCCCGCCGATGACGAGTCCGGTGATCACGCCGGCCTTCGCGAGGGTGCGACGGGTCTTGACGGTGATTGCCATGCGTCTCACCGCTCCCTTTGCTGGCGGACGTAGAAGAAGGCCAGGACCATCGTCAGCAGCAGCACGATCACGGCGGCGGCCGACGCGGTCGCGAACTCGTACTCGCTGAATGCCTGCTTGTAGGTGTAGGTGCTGAGCATCTCGGTGGCGTGCAGCGGCCCGCCGCCGGTCATCATCCAGATCAGTGCGAACTGCTGCGACGTCCAGATCAGGTCGAGCACCGCCATGCTGACGATCACCGGCCGCAACTGCGGCAGCGTCACGTGCACGAACCGCTGGAGCCAGTTCGTCCCGTCCACGGCGGCCGCCTCGTACAGGTCGTTGGGGATGCCCTGCAACGTGGCGAGCAGGCTGATCATGAAGAACGGGTAGCCGGACCAGATGTTGACGAACGTGACCGCCCAGAGCGCCTTGCCCGGGTCGCCGAGCCAGTTCACGCCCTCCTGGACCACGCCCAGCGTCTGCAGTACGTGGTTGACCACCCCGGACGGGTCGAGCAGCAGCCGCCAGATGACGGCGATCACCGCGATCGTGAACAGCCACGGCAGGATGTAGACGATCCGGAAGATGGCCTTGGTGACCCCGCTCAGCAACTGGGTGTTGAGCATCATCGCGAAGGCCAGGCCGAGGATCAGGTGGGCCGCGGCGCTGACCGAGATGAACACGGCGGTGTTCTTCAGCGCGGTCAGGAAGTTCGGGTCGGTGAGCACTTCGGTGTAGTTGGCGAACCCGGCGAACACCGAGTTCTCCTGGACGATCACGTTGTCCCGGAACGAGTAGCTGATCACCATGACGATGGGGACCACCATCAGGACCACGATCAACAGCACCGTGGGGGACATGTAGCCGTACGGGATCAGGTGCCGGGCCACGGTGGAGCGGGTCCGTCCGGGTTTGACCCGCTCCGGCGTGGGTGCCGTGGTTTTCGGTGCCGTCATGGATGTCATCGCTGTCTCCTTGGGCGGGGGGGGGGGGGGGGGGGGGGGGGGGGGGGGGGGAGGGGGGGGGAGGGAGGCAGTAAATAAAAAGACGAACGCCCCCTCCCGCCATGCT
>NZ_JBVJIJ010000003.1:486025-505483 GCF_055586325.1 Dactylosporangium sp. NPDC051087
TTTTCCCCCCCCCTGGTTGGGTTTTTTTGTTTTCTGTTCCCTTGAGGACTCCCATTTCTTCTCCTTCGTGGTTCCCCCCCCCCTACCCCCCCCCCCTCCCCCCGGGCGGACTACTCGATCACCGAGGACCAGGACTCCTGCGACTTGGCGAGGGCGCTGTCGACGGTGGTCTTGCCGGTCAGCACGAGCTGGAGCTGCTCGTCGAAGCTGCGCATCAGGTCCTCGGCCTTGGGCAGGCCGACGAACTCGTTGGCCGGGTAACCCTGCTGGTAGATGTCGAAGGCGGTCTTGAACAGCGGGTCACTGTTGCTGAAGTCGGGCTTGGCGTTCTTGTTGCCCGGGAAGCCGTTCGCGATGGTGCTCAGCTTCGCGTTGGCGTCCTGGCTCATCAGGTAGGACACGAACTTGAACGCCTCGGCCTTGTGCTTGGTGGAGTTGGAGATGCCGATGCCCCACGACGCGTACGGGATGCCGCGCTTGCCGGTGTAGCCGTCCGCGGCCGGCAGGGCCGCCACCTCGAACTTCAGGTCCGGCTTGTTCTTCTTGATCAGGTTGATGTGCGCGAGGGAGTCGATCATCATGCCGACCTGGCCGTTGGTGAACTTCTCGACCTTGTCCTGCTCTTTCATGGTGAGCGAGCCGGGGGCGATGACACCGGCGTCGTTCAGGCTCTTGACGTAGTCGATCGTGCTCTTGACCTGGGCGCTGGTCAGGTCGGGCTTGCCGTCGGCCAGCATGCTGCCGCCGGACGCCCAGAGCCAGGACATGACGTCGTTCTGGATGCCGTTGGGGACGGCGGTGTCGAGCGGGAGCGCCCAACCCTTCGTGTCACTGCCGGTCGCGGTGATCTTCTTGGCCGCGTCGAGGAACTGGGTGCGGGTGGCGGGGACCTCGGCGACGCCTGCCTTGGTGAGCAGGTCCTTGTTGACGAAGAGCGGGTAGACGAAGTTGACCACCGGGATCATGTAGGTCTTGCCCTTGATCTGCACCTGACTGGCGAGCTGGCCGGCGTCGTAGTTCGCGTCGGTCATCAGCTTGGACATGTCGGCGATGGCGCCCTGCTTGGCGAAGTCGTTGACCCAGGCGCCGTCGAGGCCCACCACGTCGGGCAGGGTCTTCGACGCGGCGCCGGTGATCAGCTGCTGCTTGGTCGACGCGTACGGCGCGCTCAGCAGCTTGATCTTGATGTTCGGGTTCTGGGCGGTGAAGTCATTGACGATCTTGTCGAACTCGCCGGCCGGGAGCTCGGCGCCCCACCACTGGGCGAACTCCAGCGTCACGCTGCCGTCCGCGGCGGCGCCCGAGTCGCCGGAGCCGCACGCCGCCACGAACGCAACCATCGCGGCCGCTGTCACCGCCCCCACCACTCGCCTCAGCCGGGTTGCACGAACTGTCATGGCGGACTCCTTCTATATCGAGATCCTTCTGTTCTGTGCTGCGTTGGCGTCACGTTAGCAGCGTGTTACAGGCAAGTACAAGAGAAGAACAGCAGAAAACTGCGGAGTGCTGCATACTGTTGCGCCATGAGGCGGAACACGACTTCCCGCTGCGGCCTTCTGGACGGTGGTTTGCCCAGCCAGTGCTGGGTTTCAGCCCGCTATGCCCACTGCTGCGGCTCTTCGCGGCTCTGCGCGGCGATGCGCCCAGGGGGCCCGCATATGTGGCATACTCCCGCACTGACAAGGGGGAACCAGTGACTGTTGGCAGGGACGAACGGCAGCGCCACCTACCCGCCGGACGCAAGGCTCAGCTGGCCGGGTATGTCGCCGAAACCGGCCAGGTCACGGTGGGTGAGCTGGCCGAGCGCTTCGGTGTCTCGATCGACACCGTGCGGCGCGACCTCGATCAGCTGGCCGCCGACGGCATCCTCGTGCGCACGTATGGGGGCGCCGTCAGCCTGTCCACGGTCGCCCGCACCGACCGCGCCGTCGACCAGCGGCTCGCCGTGCAGGAGCAGGAGAAGGAGAAGATCGCGGCGCTGGCCGCGACGCTGGTCCAGGACGGCTCGACCATCATGATCAACGGTGGGACGACCACCCTCGCGTTCGCCCGCAACCTCGGGCAGCACCGCGACCTCACCGTGGCGACGAACAATCTCCTGGTGCCGGGTGCACTCCCACCCACGGCCATCCGCGACATCTACATGTTCGGCGGCGCGGTGCGGGCGCTCACCCTCGCCACCATCGGCCCGGTCAGCTTCCGTGCCAACACCGGCGCCGAGCTGGACATCAGCTGCGACCTCGCGCTGATCGGCGTCGGCGCGATCGCCGCCGACGCCGGCTACACGACGAGCAACCTCGCCGAGGCCGCGATGATGCAGGAGATGATCTCCCGGGCGGCCCGCGTGGCGATCCTCGCCGACTCCTCCAAGTTCGGCCGCCGCCTGTTCGCCCAGGTGTCCGAGCTCGGCGCCGCCGACTACCTGATCACCGACACCGCGCCGCCGCCCGACCTGCTGGACGCCCTGAAGGCCAGCGGCGTGGAACTGATCACCCCTGCCGCCAGGCCCCTGGCCCAGCGGTAGGCCCCGGGGCGTGGACGGGGTCGTCGCGCGAGGTGCGGGCAGTACGATTTAGGGGTAATTGTTCCTGATAGCCGGTCGGATGTCTGGTGCTGTGCCAGGACACCACGGTCGCACGTATCTGACTGCTCGTCGTCCTGACTGATTTCGCTCCCGTGTGGGGCCGCAGCGACCGACGTGTGAGGGGTGCGGTGGCTGATGCGCACGCGTCTGGTGTCGTTGCTGTTGCGCCCGGTGCAGCCACCCTTCGCGCTCGGGCTCGTGGTCGCCGCGGCGCTCATCGTGGTGGAGACGCTCGTCCTGTTCCCGCTCGAACGGGCCACCTACGAGAGCGCCAAGGGCCTGGTCTACCTGTTCGGCGTCCTGCTGATCTCGACCGTGTGGGGTGTCCGGCTGGGGGTGCTGACGTCGGTGGCCAGCGCCCTGGCCCTCGACTACTTCCACGTCCCGCCCTATTCGAGCCTGGACATCTCGGCGCGGCAGAACCTGGAGGGCTTCGCGTTCTTCATCGTCGCGGGGATACTGACCAGCGGCCTGACGGACCTGGCCCGGTCGCGTTCCGTCGAGGCTTCCGAACGGCGCAAGGACGCCGACCTCGCGGCCGAACTGGCCCATCTCATGCTGGGCGCGGACGACCTGCGTTCGGCGCTGGTGACGGCGTCGAACCGGCTCGCTGAGGCGTTCGCGTTGCCGTTCGCGGCGATCGAGCTCGGCGCGGTCACCGCGGACGAGCGCCAGACCGCGTTCCCGCTGTGGGACGGTGCCACCCGCCTGGGGACGCTGCTGGTGCCCGTCGACCTGTCCAAGAGCCTGTCGGCACGGCTGCGCCAGCGGGTGATCCCCTCGCTGGAGGCGCTGCTGTGCGCGGCCTTCGACCGGGAGGCGAACCGTGCGGCGCTCAGTGCGCTGGTGGCGGAGCAGGCCGCGTTACGCCGGGTGGCGACGCTGACCGCGCGCGGCGCCTCGCCGACCGAGGTGTTCGGGGCGGTGACGACCGAGCTGGGTGCGCTGCTGGGTCTGCACAGCGCGGCGCTGATCCGCTACGAGGCCGACGGCACGGCCTCCCGCGTCGCGGGCCACGACGTCTTCGCCGGCGATGTGACCGACACGCACGTCCCGCTCGACGGCGACAGCGTCACCGCGGCGGTGCTGCGCACCGGCCGCCCGGTCCGGATGGACAGCTGCGGCTCCCGTTCCGGGGTCGGGGTTCCGGTCATGGTCGAGGGGCGCCTGTGGGGCGCGGCCGTCGTCGTGTCCACGGAGTCCGCGCCGGTACCGCCCGATGCCGAGGCGCGGATGGCCGACTTCACCGACCTCGTCGCGACCGCGATCGCCAATGCCGCCAGCCGCGCGCAGCTGACCGCGTCCCGCGCCCGCATCGTCGCCGCGGCTGACGACGCCCGGCGCCGGTTCGAACGCGATCTGCACGACGGCGCGCAACAACGCCTCGTCCTGCTCAGCCTGGAACTACGCATGGCGGAGTCGTCGATGCCGGCCGATCAGGACGGGGTCAGGGCACTGCTGTCGGGCACCGCGGAGGGTCTGAGGGGCGTTCTCGACGACCTGCGGGAGATCTCGCGCGGGATGCATCCGGCGATCCTGTCCAAGGGAGGGCTCGGCCCGGCGCTCAAGACGCTCGCCCGCCGCAGCGGGCTCCCGGTCGAGCTCAACCTGCAGCTCGACCGGCAGCTGCCGGAGCCCGTCGAGGTGACCGCGTATTACGTGGTGTCGGAGGTGCTCACCAACGCCATCAAGCACGCCTGCGCGTCCGCGGTGCGGGTCGACGTCGAAGCGGGAGACGGGGTCCTGGAGATCATGGCGCAGGACGACGGGATCGGAGGAGCGGATCCCGGCAGCGGGTCCGGGCTGATCGGCCTGCAGGACCGCGTCGAGACGATCGGGGGACAGATGGAGCTGGTGAGCCCGCTCGGGCACGGCACCAGGCTGCTGGTCAAGATCCCGATCGGCGACGCGTGAACGAACGACCACAGCGGCCGCGGCGGTCATTTCGGCATCAGGCGCTTATACCTGCCTGAGCGGGGCAGGTCGCAGGCCGTGCGGGGATTCTGGGATGCGCTGACAGCCGGCATCGGTCGTCTGACGCCGGCCGAGTGGATTCAGATCATCGCGGCCATCGGTGCGGTCGCCGCGGCGGTCGCCGCCTCCTCGGCCGCCCGCGCGGGGCGCAGCGCGGCCCGAACCGCCGCCAAGCAGCTGCCGGAGTTGCAGAAGCAGGTCGAGATCAACGCGGCGCAGGCGAAGGCCGCCGACGAGCAGGTCGTCCTCGCCCGGGAGATGCTGCAGTCCGCCACGGTGGCGGTCCGGGAGGCGGCACGCACCAGGACGGACGAGCGGGCTCCCCTCGTCGTCGCGCTGGTCGAGGCGCCGCAATGGCCCCCGCTGATCGACGCGACGCGTGATCGGATGCCCTACGGCAACGAACTGCGGCTGCTCGACCAGCGTTCTGTGGCGCAGGCCGAAGCGGCCTCGCCGGCGCGGCTCTTCGCGCGGAACGCGGAGCGCAACCGGCTCATGTGGTTTCAGACCAGGGGTGTACTGATCAACGAAGGCGCGACCACCGCACGGGTGCGGCTCGATGACGAGGCCCAGTTCGTGGAGGAGACCGCCGCGCGGCGGGAACGGCTCCTGCGACCGGGGGAGGTGGCCCGGTTCGAATGGGGAGCGGGTCACACGATCGCCGATTGGGCGGACGCCCGCAGGAAGCCCGACCCGCCCAACCCGCTCGGCGCCTGCTTCCTGACGATCACCGTGTTCGACTCGTTCGAGCACGGCGTCTTCGACCACATCCACATCGTCATGAGCGGCCGGCCGGTCGTCGCGGTGGACGACGCCTTCGACGAGGTGCGGCTCGCGTCCCGGGAGTCCGAGGCGGACATGGAAGTCACGGTCTTCCCCACCCGGCGCACGTACCGCTCCGACGGTTCGCGAAGGGAACCGCTTCCCTGGGACGGCACGTACGCCCCGTGGTGGAGGGAGAACGGCGGGCGCGCCGCGGAACTGACGTAGCGCACTCGTCCCTGGCGCACCGGCAGTTTCGACGTCCAGCTCAGGGGTAGCGATCGGCGCCGGGCCCGCGTGGGTCGCCGCAGGCGTTTGCATGTCCTCGAGCTTGGAGTCCGCGTGACCGCGATAAAGCCCCAGCCGGTGCCGACCGTCAGGCGCCTGCGGCAGGTCCGGCCGGCGACCAGAGGATCCGCGCTGGGACGGCTGCTGCGTACCACGGACGCGAAGCAGATCGGCATCATGTACCTGGTCACGTCGTTCGTGTTCTTCGCCGCCGGTGGCCTGATGGCCCTGCTGATGCGTGCCGAACTGGCCCGGCCCGGCCTGCAGTTCCTGTCCGCCGAGCAGTACAACCAGCTGTTCACCATCCACGGCACGGTGATGCTGCTGCTGTTCGCGACCCCGATCGTGTTCGCCTTCGCCAACTACATCGTGCCGCTGCAGATCGGGGCCCCCGACGTCGCCTTCCCGCGGCTCAACGCCCTCGCCTACTGGTTCTACCTGTTCGGCGGCGCCCTCGTCGTCGCCGGGTTCATCACCCCCAACGGCGCCGCCGACTTCGGCTGGTTCGCCTACGCCCCGCTCAACAGCGTCACCAACAGCCCGGGCGTCGGCGCCGACCTGTGGATCGCCGGTCTCGTGCTGTCCGGTCTCGGCACCATCCTCGGCGCCGTCAACATGATCACCACGATCCTCACCCTGCGGGCGCCCGGCATGACCATGTTCCGGATGCCCATCTTCACCTGGAACATCCTCATCACCGCCGCCATGATCATCATGGTGTTCCCGCTCCTCGCCGCGGCCCTGCTCGTCCTGCTCGCCGACCGGGTCCTCGGCGCGCACGTCTACGACCCCGCCACCGGCGGCGCGATGCTCTGGCAGCACCTCTTCTGGTTCTTCGGCCACCCCGAGGTGTACATCGTCGCCCTGCCGTTCTTCGGCATCATCACCGAAGTCATCCCCGTCTTCAGCCGCAAACCCGTCTTCGGGTACAAGGGCATGGTCGGCGCCACCATCGCCATCGGGGCACTGTCGATGAGCGTGTGGGCGCACCACATGTTCGGCACCGGCCAGGTGCTCCTGCCGTTCTTCAGCTTCCTCAGCTATCTCATCGCCATCCCGACCGGCATGAAGTTCTTCAACTGGACCGGGACCATGTGGCGCGGGCGGCTCACCTTCGAAACCCCGATGCTGTTCGCCGTCGGATTTCTCGTCACCTTCCTCCTCGGCGGGTTGTCGGGTGTACTGCTCGCCTCGCCACCGATCGACTTCCACGTCACCGACACGTACTTCGTCGTCGCCCATTTCCACTACGTGCTGTTCGGGACGATCGTGTTCGCGGTGTACTCCGGCGTCTACTTCTGGTTCCCGAAGATGACCGGACGGATGCTCGACGAACGACTCGGCCGGGTCCACTTCTGGCTCACGTTCGTCGGCTTCCACCTCACCTTCCTCGTCCAGCACTGGCTCGGCACCCAGGGCATGCCCCGCCGCTACGCCGACTATCTGGCGACCGACGGGTTCACCACCCTCAACACCATCTCCACCATCGGCTCGTTCGTCCTCGGCGCCGCCACCCTGCCGTTCCTGTACAACGTGTGGATCTCCTACCGGGCCGGCCGGGTCACCGAGCTCGACGACCCGTGGGGTCACGGCAACGCCCTCGAATGGGCCACCAGCTGCCCACCGCCGCTGCGCAACTTCGACCGGATCCCCCGCATCCGCTCCGAACGGCCGGCGTTCGACGCGAAGTTCCCGGAACTGGCCGCGGGCGGCCAGTCGGCGGCCGGACCGCCGGAAGGCGGCGCCAGACCGTTCCTCAGCGAGTCCGACGACGGAGCGAGCTATCTGGACCACCGGGACCCGGATCAGGAAGGTCCGTGACCCGCCGCGGTGGATCTCCTCCTCCCGTCATCCCGCGCGACCGGTGGAAACGGACTGGCAGCCGATTCTCTTGATTACGCTCTGAATTGATCGCACGTCGGTTTGATCGGTGAGCGGAGAAATCATGAAGACCCTTTTGGCGATGCCTGCCGTACGCGAATGCGCTGCCGTCGCGTGCAGCTTCAACGACGGTGGCTGTCACGCGCCGGCGGTGACCGTCGCGGCGGCCGGTCCGGCCGCATCGTGCGCGACCTACGTCGAGTCCTCGGTGCGCGGGGGCACCGCGGGAATCACCGGCAGCGTCGGCGCGTGCGCCCGCACCGACTGCGTCCACAACACCAGCCTGGCCTGCACGGCGCCGTCCGTCCAGGTCGGCCCGGACGTCACGGTCAGCGACTGCCTGACCTACCGGACGGCGTGACCTGCCCGGAGTCATAGCGGTGCCGGCCTCGGCCCGACTGCGGTGGGGGGAGGCCGGCGTAGCGCCTCAGGTCGACGGAACACGACGCGATGGCCGCACAATGATGCCGTGATCCCATCGCCGCCCGCGCCTGACGCCGTATTGTTCCGGGCCTCCACGGGCCGGACTGGCGCGTATTGTGCCGGCATCGCCGTCCTGGTCTGGCTGGCCGTCGCCGGGGTCTACGCGGGGCTGGCGACGCTGCTCGGCCGGCCGGTCGACCGCACCGCCGACCTCCTCGCCGTTCCGCCGTCGCTCATGCCGTCCGCCGTCGTCCTCTGCGTGTCGCTCGTGCTGCTGATCCGCAGCCCGCACTGGGTCCGGCTGTCCGCCGCCGGGGTGGAGATCGGCACGACCCACGCCCGGGCGGTCCTGATCGCGTGGCCGGACGTGGAGTCGGCGACGGTCCGCGGCCGGTCGGTCCTCGCCAACCTCGACGTCGTCGCGCACCCGGCGGCGATGACCTCGTTGCAGGACGCGGAGGGCCGGCCGCCCCGCAGGCGCACCCGCGGCGGGCGGCGGGGCTACCCCGTGCAGGTCGGGCTCTTCCCGGGCGGCCCGGCGGCGGTGACGGCCGCACTGCGCGCCCGGGGCGTCCCGGACGCCTCCCGCTGACGCACGCCGCTCGAGTGTGGTCGGGTGGCCGAAGAATGCGACGGCATGATCGGAATCAGGGTCTCGCAGCGCCGGACAATCGTTTGGAGCGGAATGGTTTTGTTCCGGACGGAGTGTCAGCACAATGCGATTTCTTGAAGGGTAAATCAATCGGTATTCGTCGTTATGTCAGACGGATAGCCGCTCGTATTCCGCATTAGCTCCCCCGACACTGGACGGGTCGCGATGACCACGACACGAGGGGAGCGTAAGTCATGGCACACCAGAAACCAGTGAACAAGCTCAGCCGGCGAGGCATCCTCACCGGAGCGGGCGCTGGCGGCGTGGCGGCGGTCGCCGCCGCCGTCACGACCGCCGGACCGGCGGCCGCCGCACCCGGCGACCCGGTCGTCCAGGGCGCCGACAACAACGCCGGCGCCGCGTCCACCGTCCTGCGCTCGACCGCCGACACCGCCACGCTCGACGTCCGCAACACCGCCACCGTCGCGGTCGACGCCACGGGCTTCGACGCGGGCGTCGTCGGGTACTCCTCGAACGGCAACGGACTCATCGGGCGCAGCGACATCGGCACCGGCGTCATCGGCATCGCCGGCGACCTCGGCGGTGTCGGCGTCATCGCCTCCGCGCCGGACGAGTTCAGCAAGACCGCCCTCGCCGTCCGCGGCCAGGCGCGCTTCAGCCGCAGCGGCACCGTCACGGTGCCGGCCGGCGCCAGCAGCGTGACCGTCGGTGGGCTGCAGGTCTACGCCTCCACCCGGGCGCTCGCGGTCGCGCAGCGCAGCACCGCCGTGTGGGTGAAGGCGGCGGTGCCGAACCCGGCGACGGGCCAGCTGCGCCTGCACCTCAACGCCGCGGCCCCCGCCGGTGGGGTGCCGGTCGCCTGGTGGCTGCTGGAGGCTTGAGCCGGCGCCACGGCAGGGTTCCTGAGCGGTGGCGCCCGCCGGGACCGACGAAGCTCCGTGCGGAGCCGGTCCCGGCGGGCGCCACCGTGCTCGTCCCTCAGGACGCCTCGGGCCGGCGCTCCGGTGTGTCCTCAGCGTCCCGGGCGGTGCGGGCCGCCCGCGCGACGGTGGCCGCGCCGCTGGTGAGCGCCCGGCGCCAGGGCAGGGTGCCGTCGATCTCGACCTGGAGCGAGAAGCTGAGGAAGGTCCGGATGAGCACGATGAGGCCGAGGACCGCGACGTTCTGCATGGTGGGCGCGACGGCGACCGTGCGGATCAGGTCCGCGGCGACCAGGACCTCGAGGCTGAGCAGCAGGACCCCACCGAAGGTCTCCCGCAGCGCCTGGTACGCCCGGCGCCCGCCGGCCCGCCGCCAGGTCCGCACGGCGAGGCCCACCGACCACAGCAGCCCGAACACCAGCACGCCGCCGCCGAGCGCGTCGAACCCCTGCGCCACGTGCTCCATCAGGCCGGTGAACGTCATCGTGTCTCCCGGCGCCGCCTGATCGAGCCGCGCCCGTCAGATCCGTGATCATCACCGGCGGGCGAGGCGACGCTCGCCGCGGGACCCCTGGGCGTACACGAGGTTGTAGTGCGCGAAGATCGCGGCCTCGTCGCCGGCCGGGAGCTCTCCCTCGGTGGAGATCGACGGGGCGGCTTTGACCTGACGCTTGAGATGCCGCACCTTGAGGTAGCCGGGGCCGACGGTGGCGTCGGCCAGCGGCACGAACACCAGCCGGTGCCGCATCGGCATCCCCACCGTGACCGTGGCGAACGACGGCTGATCGGTCACGGTGTCGACGTAGATCGACTCCAGCGGGCCGATCCTGTCCCCGTCGGTGTCGACCACGTCGCGGCCGAGCCACTCCCGGACGTCCTCTGCCTCAAACACGACTTCCTCCTGACAGCAATCCCCGTCGCACTCGTGCGATGCACTACCCACGAGCGCGTCTTCACACCGCCAGGGTCACCAGCCGCCTTCGAAGAGGCCGAGGAAACCCGGGCCGGGATCCGTGGCGTTGCCGACGTTTGCCACGACCACGACCGTCAGGGCCAGGGCGACCAGCGCCGACAGCACGCCGTAGGAGGCGAGGACCCGCCGGACCGGACCCACCGCCGACGTGCGCCGCCGCCACAGCAGCACGCTCGCCGCGACCAGGACCGCGACCACGACCGTGGCGATGACGGCGATCACCCAGTGGTACAGCGCGTAGTCGTCGATCATCCGTCGCAGTACCGGCGAGGCGGTCTGATGCTCGTGCACCACGCCGTACACCTGCCGCCGGACCTCGCCGAGCGGACCGGCGAGCTGCGCGTCGGGCGGGCTGTCCACGAGCATCGGCAGCAGCGACGCGAACGGTGCCGCGGCGCCCTGCAGGTTGGCCATGACGACCACGAGGGTCCCGAGCGCGAAGGCCGTGGTGAACACCCCACCGGCGGCGAGGGCGATCCGGTGGCGGCGGGCTTCGGCGTACCGGCGCCAGATCCGCAGACCGAGAGCGACGAGCGCGGTCAGGAGCAGCGCCGCGATCACCGCCTTGGCGACGTGGTATCGCAGCCAGTAGTCGGAGATGCGCTGCATGGCGGGGGTGAGATCAGCGTCGCCGGCCCGCCAGTAGCCGGGGAACGCCCCGCGGACCGCCGACCTGAGTGCCCCCTCACCGGCGTGGTCGCCGCCCGCGAGGGTGCCGGGAGCGGCCACGAACGCGACGGCGAGCGCGACCACGAGCGCCGTCAGCGCCGCCGGTGTACGGGCTGTGCTGGTCGCCGGTGTACGGGCTGTGCTGGTCGCCGGTGTACGAGCTGTGCTGGTCAAGGAACATCCTCCGGGTCGTTCGGTCAGGGTGGTTCGACCGTAGAAGCGGGAAACGGACACCCCCTCGGCCGCGTGGATGAGCCGGCCGCAACTTTGGATTCCTTTCGCCGAAACTGTCACACCCGCGACTTAGAGTGATGCTGCACCAGGGGAGGTGATCATGGGACGGTGGCAGCGGCGGCCGAGAGTGACGGACGCGGTGCTCGCCTGCGCGCTCGCCGTCGCGATGGTCCTGCTCCGGCAGAGCGCAGGCCCGCCCGAGTGGCCGACCGCGCCGTTCTCACCCGACGACCCCGGCACCGCCGCCGCGCTGTGGACGCTGCTGGTCGCGCAGGCCGCCCCGATGCTGTGGCGCCGCACCCACCCGTGGACGGTCATGTTCGCGACCAGCGTGGCCTATGTGGCGTTCGAGCTCGTCGACCCGGTCATCAGCTTCCGCGACGGTCTACCGCTCGCGTTCGCCGTGTATGCCGTCGCCCGGTATGCGCCGCCGCCGCTGAGCCTCGCGTCCGTGGGTGTGGCGGCGGTCGCCATGTTCGGGCACGACGCGGTCTATCGGCCGCTCGCCGGCACGCCGCTGCCACCGGCGCTGCGGCCCGGGATCATCGAGGTCACGGTCGCCGTCGGCCTCATCGCCGGGTTGTGGCAGCTGGGCAGGTCGCAGCGGCACATCCACGCCGACGCCGCCGAGCTGCGGGACCTGACCGCCCGGCTGCGCGCCGAGCAGCAGCGCAGCGCTGAACGCGCCGTCACCGCCGAGCGCGCCCGCATCGCCCGTGACCTGCACGACCTCGTCGCCCACCACGTCAGCGCGATCGCCATCCAGGCACGGGCCACCACCGAGGTCATCGCCGACGACCCGCCGCTGGCCGGCCGCGGCGTCAAGGCCATCGGCGCCGCCGCCGACACCGCCCTGCTGGAGATGCGCCGGCTGCTGAAGCTGCTCTCCGACGGCGAGGCCGCCCAGGACCCGGAGCCGTCGCTCGGCCACCTGGACCAGCTGGCGGCGCTCGCGACGACGGCCGGCTGCACCGTCGACCTCGACGTGTCGATCGGCCCCGACGTGCCCGCCGCCGTGCAGGTGTCCGCATACCGCGTCATCCAGGAAGCACTCACCAACACGCTGAAACACTCGGGCGCCGTGGCCGTGCGGGTGTCCGTGGAGCAGGACGACCGGACCCTGAAGGTCGACATCGCCAACGGCCCGCCCGTCCCCGGCCACCCACCCGTGCCGGGCGCCGGCCTCGGGCTGATCGGGATGCGGGAGCGGGTCGCCCTGTTCGGCGGCACCCTGCGGACCGGCCCGTGTCCCGGCGGCGGTTGGCGGGTGGCGGCGACGTTTCCGTGGGAGCGCGAGCCGTGACCGCCCCCGCGCTGCTCGCCGCCAAGGGTGACGGCTTGGACCGGGGCGCCGAGACGGATCGCGGCCACCCAACGGCCGGCCGTCACCGGGCACTCGCCTGTGCCGTGTGCCGGTCTCGGGTTGCTCGGGGTGTGGGCCGGGTTCGCGCTGTTCGATGGCGCTCTGCGCCCCCGGCCCGTGTCCTGGTGGCGGTTGGCTGCGGCGCTCGGTGGGAGGGCGAGCCGTGACCGTCACTGTGCTGGTCGCCGCCGGAGGTGGTGGCGTGGATCGGGGCGTCGAGGCGGATCGCGGCCACCGAACGTCCAGCCGTCGCCGGGCACCTGCCTGTGCTGGGTGCCGGTCTCGGGTTGCTCGGGGTGCCGGGCGGGGTCGTGCTGTTCGGCGGGACTTTGCGGGGCGATCCGTGTCTCGCGGTGGTTGGCGGTTTGGCGCCGACGTTTCCGCGGGAGGACGAGCCGTGACCACCACCGCGCTGGTCGCCGCCGAAGGTGGCGGCGTGGACCGGGCGTCAAGGCGGATCGCGGCCACCCAACGGCCGGCGTTCACCGTGCACCGGCCTGCGCCGGGTGCCGGTCTCGGGTTGCTCGGGGTGCGGCAGAACGCTCAGCCGGGTCCGGTCCAGGGGAGTGCGACAGTGGACCGCGCTGTTCGGCAGCGCATTGCGGACCCGGCCCGTGTTCTGGTGGGCGGTTGGCTGCGACGTTTCTGCGGGCGAGTGAGCCGTGACCGTCACTGCGCTGATCGCCGACGCTTCGGAGACGGCCCGTGCCGCGTCGCGGGCGGTGCTGGTGGGTGGCGGTCCGGCCGTCGTCGGCCGTCGGTGTGCCGGGTGCTGGTCTGGGGTTGCTTGGAGTGCGGGGGCGGGGTCGCGCTGTTCCGCGGGACTCTGCGGGCGGGCCGTGTCCCGGTGGCGGTTGACGGCGACGTTGCCGTGGGAGCGCAGGCTGTGACCGTCGCCGTGCCCATCGCCGACGACGATCAGGAGATGGTCCGTGCCGCGCTGTGGATGATGCTGGTCTGCGACTGCCGGTCAGGTCCGCGCCGGTCAGGTCAGCGGCCGTCAGGTCGTCCGGCGGTCGTCGGGCGTTGCCCTGTGCCGGGTGCCGGTCTGGGGTTACGCGGGTCGCGGGGGCGGGTCGCGCTGTTGGGCGCCACGTTGTGGACCGGCCCGTGTTCCGGCAGCGGTTGGCCGCTGGCGGCGACGTTTCGGTGCGAGGGTGAGCTGTGACCGTCACTGTGCTGATCGCCGATGATCAGGAGATGGTCCGTGCCGCGTTGCGGGCGATCCTGGAGCGGCGCACTGGTCTGCGGGTCGTCGGCGAGGCGGCCGATGGCGAGCGGGCCGTGGCGCTCGCCGCCGCGGAGCGGCCGGACGTCGTGTTGATGGACGTGCGGATGCCGGGCATGACCGGGGTCGAGGCGACCCGCCGCATCGTCGGCGGGTGGCCGCACCCGACGCCGGCGCCGAAGGTGCTCGTGCTGACCACGTTCGACCTCGACGAGTACGTGCAGTCGGCGTTGCGTGCCGGTGCGAGCGGGTTCCTGCTGAAGAACGCGTCGCCGGATCAGCTGTGCGACGCGATCAGGGCGGTGGCGGCGGGGGACGCGGTGCTCGCCCCGGCGGTCACCCGACGGCTCATCGACACCCTCGCCGCCACGCCCGGCTGGGCCACCGCGCCCGGCGGAGGTGGTGTGACTGGCGGAGGTGCCGCGGCTGGTGGAGATGCTGTGCCCGGTTGGGCCGGCGGACCTGGCGAAGGTGCCGCGGCTGGTGGAGGTGCCGTGTCCGGTTGGGCCGGCGAACCTGGCAGAGGCGGTGTGCCCGGCACAGATGCCGCGACCGGCCGGGCCGCCGGACCTGGCGGAGGTGCCGCGGCTGGCAGAGGTGCTGTGCCCGGCTGGCCCGCCGAGCCCGGCGGAGGTCGTGCGGTCAGCGGTGGTGCTGAGCGCGGCCGGGCCGGCGCGCCCGGCGGAGGTGCTGGGCCCGGTGGAGGTTCCGGGCCCGGTGGAGCCGCCGCTTCCGTCGCTCGGCTGACCGATCGTGAGCTGGAGGTGCTCGTGCTGCTTGGGCGGGGGCTGTCCAACGTGAGGATCGCCCGTGCGCTGTCGCTGTCGGAGGCCGGGGTGAAGAGCCGCGTCAACCGGATCCTGACCCGTCTCGGCCTGGAGAACCGGACCCAGGCCGCCATCCTGGCCCGTGAGGCGGGTCTGCTCGACCGGTCCGGATGAGCGTCTGCTGGCCCGCCGCGACGAGCAGTTCGCCGGCGTAGACCTCGAGGCGGCACACGGTGAGCGTCCTGCCGGCCTTGAGCAGAGGCGGGTCGGGTTCGACTACGTCACGTTCTTCAGCGAGGGCCAGCGGATGGCCACCGGGGCAATGCCCCGTCATGCGCTACAACCGGCACCTGCGCGACCTCATCATCACCGGCCGCGCCGCGCCACTGTGGAGGCGGGCGATCCCCGCCCGGCGAGCCTGGTGCCCGTGGGCCGTTGTCGCCGGCCTGCCTGGCCGCCGACGACACCGGCTGGGACATCGACATCGAGTCCGGCTACCTGCCGCGGTCGGTGCTGTTCCGCGGGTGGACCGGACAGCCGGGCACGGGGGCGGTCACCGCGGCCCGATCGTCCGGGTCGAGCAGCCCGCCGGAGCGCTCTTCCAATTCATCGACGGATAGCTCTATGATGCTGATCAATTCGTTGTGATCTCTGTCGGAGGTGGCCAGTGCGGAAAATGACGATCCGTCACAAGAGTGCCGTGCGCCTGTTGTCCGGAGCCCGGCGGCTCTGGATCGAGTGGTGCTGGTAAGACGCGGCCGGGCGGGCGCCTCCGAGCGCCCGCCCTACGACTGCCACCGCGACCTCGGCCCGTACGCAGGAGTCGACGCGTTCCTCGCCGATCTAGCCCGGGAACATCCCCGGCAGGCCGCCCGCCATCGCGTCGAGCTGCACTCCATCGTCCCGGCCCTGGACCCGGCCACGACGGCCGCGGCGGACGAGCAGCCGATCCGGTTCCACCCCGCCCGGCGTACGGCCGCCCTCGCGTTCGGAGCATCGGAATTCGTGGCCGCGTGCGCCAGACGCCGCCCCCTGACCGTCCACTTCGTCCACACCGACGCGGCCGACGAGACGACAGCGGAACTCCTCGCGACGCTGACGCGGCGGCTCGCGTCGACGCCGATGGAACTGCACCTCCACGACGGGGGAGCGCCCGAGCCTGAGGCCGAATCCCGGCCGACCCACCTGCGCGCCATGCTGGGCGACAGTCTGGCGCGCGGCTTCTACCACCACGCCGTGCGCACCGCGCGGCGCGGCCGGGCCGCCGTCACCCCCGAGACCGACCTTGCCCTCTGGTGGTCGTTCACCACGGGACTGGCCACCGCCCTCGCCGCGATCGGCGACGCCGGTGAGGCACTCCAGCTGTACGCCGAAGCCCAGGCCGCCACCGACGATCCAAAGATCACGATGTCGGCCGCGTACTCCACGGCCATGCTGCACGCCCGCCACCTTCCCCCGGCGCAGCAGAACCCGGACATGGCCAGGCAATGGCTGGAGCGGGCACTTCGCCTGGCACAAGACATCACCGACGAACGCCGGCGTGTCGTGTCGACCGTCTTCTACGAGCAAGGCATCGCACTGCTGGACAGCCGCGAGGGCCGGGCGGACCAGGCGCTGGAACTGGTGAACTCCGGTCTGGCGAAGCTGTCCACCGTCCTGGGCGCCGACGAGCGCCGGCAGGACCAGGCCCGCCTCCGGCACAACCGGGCCCAGCTCCACCTGGCGCTCGGCAGCGCCGCGGAGGCGCTGGCCGACCTCGACGATGTCATCGCCTTCGACCCCGGCAACTGCGAGTACCACGTCGACCGGGCCGCCCTGCACCGTGCCGCCGGTCGTACGAGCGCGGCCTTGGACGACTACGCGGCGGCGATCCGGCTGGGACCGCACCTGCCGGAGGCGTACTACAACCGCGCGACGCTGTATGAGGAGACCGGACGCGGCGGGGCGGCACGTGAGGACCTGCGGCGCGTCCTGGCCATCGACCCGGCCCATCTCGACGCCCGTGTGGCCCTCGCGAACCTCCATCTCGCCCGGGGTGACCTCGCCGCCGCCGAAGCATGCGTACGGTCGGCGCCGGCCGAGCGGCGCGACGCGCCCGCGCTGCTGTGCACGCTGGGCCTGATCCGCTCCGAACGCGGTGCCCTCGACGAGGCCGACGATCTGCTGACGCGGGCCCTCGACGCCGACCCCGGACTGGCCGAGGCGTGGACCAACCGGGCCGCCGTGCGTTTCGAACGCGGCGACGCCACCGCTGCCGTGGCCGACCTCGACCACGCGGTGCTGCTGTCGGGCGCGGCCGAGCCTCGCTACAACCGCGCCACCGCGCTGATGCGGTTGGAGCGCTGGGACGAGGCCGGTGCCGACCTGACCGCCGCGCTGGCCGTGCCCGGCCTGGACGCCAAGCTCCGCCGCGACCTGCGCACCGGCCTCAACCGCTGCCGCGCTCACACGTCATCCCGCCGGCACTGACGTCACCTGACCCGAGGCGGCTGCGCGACGAGTTCTCGGTGGCGCGCATGGAGGAGTACCGGTGGGTCCGGGTCCTGCTGCTGGTGCGCCCGGCATCAGGGACGGCACCAGCAGCAGGACTGCCCGGCTGATTTAGCTGACCAGCTTCCAGGGGCCGTTCTTGTCGCCCGGCTTCTGGTTGCGGGTGTACCACTTCGCCTCGTACACGTGGTTCTGGTACGTCACCCGGTCACCGGCGTTGTAGACCCGCGTCGGTGCCCACGCCGCCGGGCCGCCACCCGGCGGCGGCGGGGCGATCTCCTCCCACGGGCCGTTCGGGTCGCCCGGTGCCTGGTTGCGGGTCCACCACATGGCACGCCACTGCTTGCCCTGGTACGTGACGTACTCGCCGGTGTTGAAGATCCGCGACGCCGTCCACAGCGCGGCGCCGTCCTCGGCCATGGCGATCTCCTGCCACGCGCCGTTCGGGTCGCCGGGCTTCTGGTTCTGCGTCGCCCAGGCCGCCTGGTACACCTTGCCCTGGTAGGTGACCCGGGCGTTGAACTTGTACTGCGTGGTCGCGACCCAGGCCGGCGGCAGGTTCACCGTCACCGCGACGCCGGCCTCGGCCGGCTCGTAGCCGTCGGTGCCGAGGTAGGCCGCGGTCAGGTTGTGGACGCCGCCGGACAGGCCGGCCGGCAGGGTGAAGCTCGCCTTGCCCGCGGCGAGTTCCGCGGTACCGCGCGGCGTCGTGCCCTCGCGCAGCTCGACCTTGCCGGTGACCGGCAGGCCGCCGGCGGCCACGGTGACGTCCACCTTCGCCGCGGTGCCCCAGTCGACCGGCGCGGCCGTCGCCGTCACCTGCGGCTTGGCCTTGACCGTGCGGAAGACCGCCGGCTGGGCCACGGCCGCGCCGCCGTCGGCGCTCGTCGCCGAGACGATCCAGCCGTACGACGTGGCCGGCGCGAGCCCGGACCAGGTGACCGTCGCGGTCCCGTTCGCCGTGACCTCCTGCTGCGCGATCGTACCGCCCGGCACGTACAGCGCGAGGGAGTCGGTGGCGAACGACGTCTTGCGGGAGGTGAGGTCGACCGGCAGGGTCAGGTTGTCCTCGGCCCCGTTGTACCGCGGCTTCGTCTGGCTGCCGTCGGCCCGGATGTCGTACTCGGTCGCCCCGAAGTTGTTCAGGAACGGCGAGTACGTGTCGATGTGCACCTCGGCCCGGTCGACGTCGAACTGCAGCAGGCGCAGGAAGCTCGCGCCGAACTGGAGGCGGTCGGTGGCCTTGTGGTCCACCGTGCCGTCGCCGTTGACGTCGATGTTGCCGCTTGCGTCGACCCGGCCGGGCCACAGGTCACCGGCGGACACCGTGTAGAACTGGTAGTCCGCCAGCAGCTCCACGACATCGTGGGTGACCGTGACGCCGACCTTCGACCTCACGTTGGTGCCGACGCCGTGCTCGTGGCCGGCCAGCACCAGGAAGACGTTCGGGTTGGCCTCGACGACCTGCTTGTAGAGCGGCGAGCCGTCCGGCGCCGAGAAGCCCGCGCCGCGGCCGTCCGGGTTGACCGACGGCTTCAGGTAGTCGTGCGACAGCAGGATGCCGTTGCGGTCCTTGTACCGCTTGAACACCGAGTCGGCCCACCTGGCCTCCTGCGGCGTCACGCCGTAGGACAGGCCGACCGCGACGAAGTCCAGGCCGCCGGCGGAGAACAGCACGTAGTTGTTCTGGTTGTCCTTGCCGGGGATGACGCTGCCGTCGGCCGCGACCTGCTCGTCCCAGGCGTGGTACTCGGTGCCCGCCGGCCAGCTCTTGGCGACACCGTAGTACCGCCCGGCGCTGAACGTCTTGCTGAACCGCGAGTCCGGACCGGTCTCGGCGCCCAGCTGGTCGTCGTGGTTGCCGGCGATGACCTGGTTGACCACGCCGTTGTCGTCGAGCACCTTCTGGTACTCCGACGCCGCCGTGAGCTCCCGCTCGACCTGCTCGTTGAGGCCGGGCCGCAGCAGCGTGCCGTCCGGGTTCTTGGCGAGCGGGTCGTAGTAGTCGTTCTCGATGATGTCGCCGGTGTGCGCGGTGTACGCGATCTTGCGTCCCTCGCGGTTGTCGGCGATCCACTGGGTGGTGTTGCGGTACGCCGCGGCCCAGATCGCCTGCTCCTCGGCGGCCATCACGTCGGAGGGCTCGGCGCGGCCGTCCCAGTCGTCGTAGGTGCCGCCGGCCGCGCCCTCACTGAGCCCTGATCCACCGATGAGGTTTCGGTGCTGGGCTGGCCTGGGTTAGTGATCTTGTTGTGCTGGTCGGGCGTGTGGGGGTGACCGGCCGGGTCG
>NZ_JBVJIJ010000004.1:0-21953 GCF_055586325.1 Dactylosporangium sp. NPDC051087
TGCTGCGCGTGCGGGATGATCTCTTTGTCCACGAACTCCCGCACGGTCTCCAGGATCGACTGCTGCACATCGGTCAGACCGGGCGTCCGGGCGAGGCGGGCCATTGATTGACCTCCATTGGTCAGCGGCGTGGGCAGGGTGCGGCAAGTTACCGGCGGGTATGCAGGCAGTATCCCGGCTTGGCCTGGCCCGGGCCAACGTGAGCGGCCCACACAACCCTGTGAAATGGTTCTCAGGTGCGCTACAACAAGATGGCGATCGCTGCCCTGGTCTGCGCGGTGCTGGTGCCGCCGTTCGGCATCCTGATGGGCCACATCGCGTGGGCGCAGACCGGGCGGACCGGGGAGCGCGGGCGCGGGCTGACACTCGCCGCGCTGGTGATCGGATACCTGGAGCTGCTCGTCCTCTGCGGCGTCCCGATCGTCCTGCTGGGCTTCTAAGAAGCGTCGACTGGGCTTCTGAGCAGCGTCGACCTTGGCGACTTCGGCACGTCACAGCGGGCCGAAGTCGCCAAGGTCGAGCTCGTGGCGGTTGTTCGCGGCCGGGACGGCCGCGGCAGCTACCGGCGGCGGGAAAGGGAAGGCCGTCAAGGCCTGACCGGAGCCCGCGGGAGCAACGGTCCGCACCACCGCGGACCGTGGCCATGCATTGAAAAAGTTTATCGATATTGCGCTTCGCGGACGCTGTTGCCGCCGTCGATCACGAGCATCTGCCCGGTGATGTACGAGGCGCCGGGCGAGCAGAGGAACGCGATCGTGGCGGCCACCTCCTCGGGCGTGCCGGGGCGGCCCATCGGCGTGCCGAAGCCCTGCTTGAGCTCGACCAGGGTCGAGGCGCCGGTGTGGATGATGCCGGGGGCGACCGCGTTGACGGTGATGCCGTCGGCGACGAGCTCCATGGCCAGGGCGCGGGTCAGGCCGACGACGCCGGCCTTCGCGGCCGCGTAGCCGGCCTCGGCGGGCAGCGCGTTGACGGGGCCGGCGGTGGCGGCGAGGTTGACGATGCGGCCCCAGCCGTGCTCGGCCATGCCGCCCACGAAGGCGCGGCTGACCAGGAACGCGGTGGTGAGGTTGCGGTCGATCTCGGCCCGCCACTCCTCATAGGTGAGCTGGGCGACCGGGCGCAGGACCTCGGGGCTGGCCTTGCTCGCCAGGCCGGCGTTGTTGACGAGGATGTCGACGGTGCCGACGGAGTCGACGATCGCGTCGGCGAGCGCGCCGACCTCGGCCTCGACGGTGAGGTCGGCGACGAAGCCGGTGACGCCGAGCTCGGTGGCGCGGTCGTGGATGCGCCTGGTGGTGGACACGATGGCGACCGCCGCGCCCATCGCCTTCAGCCGGCGGGCGGTGGCGTAGCCGATGCCGTCCGGGCTGCCGGCGCCGGTGACCAGCGCGACGCGGCCGTCGAGGCGGTCGATCGCCGTGCTGCCCTCGTCCTCCGAGACCGGCTCGTCGGCGAGCTCAGGCCCGGCGGACGGGACGGCCCGCAGGGTGCGGCGGGCCGAGGAAGGGCGGCTCGCGTCACGCCGGTTGCCTTTTCCGGCGGGACCGGTGGATCGTAGGTCGGGTGCCATAGGGCAAATCCTGCCTGCCCGGACCGCCCCCGGGCAATGCGACACGGATTTCTCAGGCCGGCGGGGTGAATGACGTCGTGCGGGACATGCCCGCGGCGCGCCCCTTGGCGGAGATGACCAGGGCCATCTTGCGGGACGCCTCGTCGATCATCTCGTCGCCGAGCATGACGGCGCCGAGCTTGCCGCCGGCCTCCGAGGTGTAATGCTCATAGGCGTCGAGGATGAGCTCGGCGTGGTCGTAGTCCTCCTGGGCGGGCGAGTAGACCTCGTTGGCGGCGTCGATCTGGCCGGGGTGCAGGACCCACTTGCCGTCGAAGCCGAGCGCGGCGCTGCGGGTGGCGACCTCCCGGAACGCGTCCACGTCGCGGATCTGCAGGAACGGCCCGTCGATCGCCTGCAGGTCGTGCATCCTGGCGGCCATCAGGATGCGCATGAGGATGTAGTGGTACGGGTCGCCCGGGTAGCCGGGGATGAGCCCGCCGACGACCAGCGACTTCATGTTGATCGAGGCCATGAAGTCGGCGGGGCCGAAGATGATCGTCTCGATCCGCTTGCTCGCGGTCGCGATCGCGTCGACGTTGACCAGGCCGGCGGCGTTCTCGATCTGCGCCTCGATGCCGATCTTCCCGACCTCGAGCCCCATCGTCTTCTCGATCTGGGTCAGCGTCAGGTCGAGCCACTCGACCTGCCCCGCGGACTGCACCTTCGGCAGCATGATGCAGTCGAGGTTGGCGCCGGCGCCCTCGACGACCTCGACGACGTCGCGATAGGTCCACGGCGTGGTCAGGTCGTTGACCCGCACGACCCGGGCCTTGCCGCCCCAGTCGCCGTCGTTGAGCGCGGCCACGATGTTCTTGCGGGCGCCGGGCTTGGCGAGCGGCGCGACGGCATCCTCCAGGTCGAGAAAGACCTGGTCGGCGGGGAGCCCCTGGGCCTTGTCGAGCATCTTGACGCTCGAACCGGGGACGGCGAGGCAGGACCTGCGAGGACGCATGACGGCGCTCCTTAGCGAGCATTCAGCGGGACCTACGCCACGGTAACCTCGTCGCGTGATGGCGCAGAATGCCCCTGTGGAAGATCTCACCGGCCGCACGGTGGTGATCACCGGTGCCAGCTCCGGGATCGGCCTGGCCGCGTCCGTCGACATGGCCCGGCGCGGCGCGCACGTCGTCCTCGTCGGCCGGGACCCCGACCGCCTGACCGCGGCCGTCGACCGGGTGAAGGCCGCCGCCGGGCGCACTCCCCCGGCGTACCAGGCTGATTTCGCCCGCCTCGACGACGTGCACGTCCTCGTCGATCAGCTGCGGCAGCGATACCAGCGCATCGACGTCCTCGCCAACAACGCCGGCGGCGTGGTGGCCGGCGGCGCCCGGACCGCCGACGGCTTCGAACCGGCGATCCAGTCCAACCATCTGGCCGGGTTCCTGCTCAGCAACCTGCTGCGGGAGCAGCTGCGCAGCGGGCGGATCATCAACACCGCCTCCGCCGCGCACGCCATGGGCAGCGTCGATCCGTCGGATCTGCGGGGCGAGCGCAGCTCGGGGATGTGGCGGCGGTACGGCGCGGCGAAGCAGGCGAACATCCTCTTCGCGGCGGAGGCGGCGCGGCGGTGGCCGGACATCATGTCGGCGAGCTACCACCCGGGGTTCGTGCGGAGTCGCTTCGGGGCCGGGATCGGGGTGAGCCTGATGTCGAAGGTGACTCCTTTCGCGAAGTCGCCGGAGCAGGGGGCGGACACCCTCGTCTGGCTGGCGGCGACGCCCAGGCCGCAGCTGGTGTCCGGCGGTTACTACGAGAAGCGCCGCCAGATCAGGCCGAACGCGGCGACCGAGGACCCTCGGCTGGCGGCACGGCTGTGGGACGCGAGCCTGGCGGCCGTGGGTTTCTGAACGACGAACACGACGTCGTGTCGGCGCACTGCTTCACAGACACTAGCACAACCGAAAAAATTACTTGTCGGTGTCGTCACCGATCGTAGCGCACCGGTTCAGCGCCGGGCGCCGCGGACCTTGTGCAGGCGGAACGGGCGCTTCGGCAGTCTCGTCGCCGGGGACGGCTTCGGGGGCGCGGCCTGGGCGTCGTCGGGCATGGGCAGCAGCGGGGCGTCCTCGGCGGGGGTGAGCCGGCTGACCACGCACTCGGTCGCCCACCTGGTCGCGAGGTCGGTGCCGCCGTTGAGCCGCTTGCCGGCGAGCTGTGGCACGAGCTCCGTCCACGCCTCGCCGGCCGGGTCGAGGGTCTCCACGGTGGCGGTCCAGGTGACGATCCGGCCGCCGTGGTCGCCGCGCAGGGAGACGTCGGCGGTGCCGGTCTCGGCGAGGCCTGGTGCGGCCTGCTCACCAGGGCCGCTCACGACCAACAGCGATCCGCCGAGCCACGCGCACCAGACCAGGTAGGCGGGGCCGGCACCGGGCACGGCGAGCCACGCGACGGCGGCCTTCTTCGCGGCCTCTTCCACCAGCGGTTCCACGGGTGCCATCCAATCACAGCGGCGGGCGCGGGACCGGTCCTCGTATTCGGCCGAGCCGTACGCCAAGACCCACAGACACTCACAGCGGCGGGCGCGGGGACCGGTCCTCGTATTCGGCCGAGCCGTATGCCAGGGCCTGCAGGCCGGGTGGCCAGCCGGTCCAGCCGCCCTTGCGCAGCAGCGCGTCGAGGAACTGGTCCGCGGACGGCAGTTTCGCCCACACCGACGGCAGGAAGGTGGCCCTGCGGGTGCCGTCGGTGAGGATCAGCCCGTGCACGTGTGGCACCACGGCGGCCAGCAGTGCCTCCCGGCCGTCGGCGGGCAGTGCGGCGGGGCGGGTCAGGACGGAGACCTTCACGTCGAGCGAGGGCCAGTCGGCGGCGGTGACGGGTGGCACCCGCGGGTCCGCCATCGCCCGGACGGCGTTGTGCACGACGTCGCGGTGCAGGGGGCGCATCGCTTCCAGGGTGCCGACGCAGCCGCGGAGCGTGCCGGCCCGCTCCAGCGTGACGAACGAGGCGCCGTCGGCGTGCACGGGACCGGACGGGGGCAGGTGCGCGGTGAGGCGTTCGCCGGTCAGCCGCGCACGGACGGCGCCCGCCGCGAGACCGGCGAGCAGCCGTCCATCCATCGGCGACAATGGCGCCGTCACCAGTCCAGCATAGGCCCGCCGACGGTGACGGGGAGTGGCATGCGGCCGGCGACGAGGTCGGGGATCTGGTCGAGGCTGGTGATGCGGGCGCCGTCCCAGTCGAGGTCGGCGTTGAAGGTCAGGTGCCCGCCGAGGTCGGGCGCGTCGAGTTGCACCGCGGTGAGGCCGAACGCGCGGGCGCCGGTGAGCTCGTTGCCGCCGCCGTCGCCGATGTACAGGCATGCCTCGGGGTGCACGCCCAGGCGTTCGCAGGCGGTGCGGTACATCGCCGGGTGCGGTTTGGCCTGGCCGACCTGTGAGGAGTAGACGCCGGTGTCGAAGAGCCGGCCGATGGGGGTGCCGGGCAGGACGGACGGCAGTTCGAACCAGCAGTCACTGACGACGGCGGTGCGGATGCCGCGTTCGCGCAGCGTGCGCAGGACGGGCTCGGTCTCGGGCCGGGGCGGTGCGTCCTGCTGGATCGTGGTGATCCGCAGGTCGGCGGCCTCGCGCAGCTGGGCGGGGGTGGGTTCGACGCCGAGTTCGACGCAGAGCGCGCGCAGCCCGGCTAAGACGCTGCCGTAGGCGCCTCGTGACCGGACGTCGAAGGTGCGGTCGAGGAGGTTGAGCCACGCGTCGGGGTCGACGCCGAGCACGTCGGCGGTCCGGCGGTGACCGTCGCCGCGTACTACGGCCGTCGTACACGTGTTGAAGTAGTCGAAAAGGACAGCGCTAAACACCGTTCGGCCCTCCTGGCATCGTCCGAAAGTACGAGTGCAGACCGCTCTGGTCTACTGCCTGAGGACGCGACCCAGTGTCGGATCACCGACAATTTTCACCTGGTGACAACATCTCCGCATGCGGCATATCGGGATTCCCGCGGCTGTGGCATTGACCGTCGCGATCGTCGCGGTGTCGTCGTCGGCGCCGCTGATCGCCTACGCGG
Organism: Dactylosporangium sp. NPDC051087; assembly: GCF_055586325.1. Lineage (NCBI taxonomy): Bacteria > Bacillati > Actinomycetota > Actinomycetes > Micromonosporales > Micromonosporaceae > Dactylosporangium > Dactylosporangium sp. NPDC051087. Next base: position 5,621 of record NZ_JBVJIJ010000004.1, read on the forward strand.
CCGCACCGGCCCTCGCGATCGCCTTCTGGCGCAACCTGCTGGGTGTCGCCGCGATCGCCCCCGTCGCGCTGGCGGTGCGGCGGGAGGAGTTCCGGTCGCGGGGCATGGTCGGCGCCAGCGTCCTGTCCGGGGTGTGCCTGGCGGTGCACTTCGGCACGTGGGTGCCGAGCGCGAAGCTGACCAGCGTCGCGATGTCGGTCGCGCTGGTGAGCACCACGCCGATCTGGACGTCGCTGATCTCGGTCCTGCGGGGGGTGCGCGTCCCCGGCAGCACGTGGGCCGGGGTCGGGGTCGCCGTGCTCGGGGTCGCCCTCGCCACCGGCGCCGACCCGGACCTGTCGGGCCGGGCGCTGCTCGGTGACGCGCTCGCGCTCGTCGGGGGGATCGCGGCCGCCGGGTACACGATGCTCGGCGCCCACGCGCGGGCCACGGTCTCCACCAGTACCTACGCGACCATCTGCTACTCGGTCTGCGCGGTCGTCCTCGGTCTGGCGTGTGTCGCCGGCGGTCAGGACCTGAGCGGCTTCTCGGCGCAGACGTGGCTGGCGCTGGTCGCGATGACCGTGGGCCCGCAGCTGCTCGGGCACACCCTGATCAACTACGCGTTGCGGCAGGTCGCGCCGACGACGGTCGCGGTGCTGCTGCTGCTCGAGGTGCCGGGCGCGCTGGTCATCGCCTGGCTGCTGCTCGACCAGCTCCCGGCGGCGCAGACGCTGCCCGGCATCGGGCTGCTGCTCGCCGGGGTCGCGATCGTGGTCCTCGGCGGCCGCCGCTCATCTCAGCCCACGAACGGCGGGACGATCATCTCCCCGGACGCGATCGGCACGACGTGGCCGGACACGGTCGCCGACACCGCCTCGCCGCCGGCGGCGGTGATCGAGCAGGTCAGCAGGGACGGGCGGTGCATCTCGGAGCCCTGACGGATCTGGTACCGGCTGAGCCCGTCCCCCGGGAGCAGCCCGGACGTCACCAGCCAGACGCCGAGCCCCATCGCCGCCGAACCGGTCGCCGGGTCCTCGGCGACGCCGGCGTCGGGGACGAGGACGCGGACGTGTGCCTCGTGCCGCTCCGCGTCCCAGTGCAGGACGCTGACGTTGTCGACGAGTCCTGCCGGCCGTAGCCGCCCGACCGCCTCGTCGGTCACCGACAGGAACGTGAACGGCAGCCCGCAGCCCGCCTTCCGCGGCGCCGGGCCGGCGTGGTCCGCCTCGGTGAGGCCGACGGCGGCGAGCAGCGGCGCCGGGTCGAGGGCCGGTCCGACGGTCGGTGCGCCGCCGGTGACGACGGCGCTGCCGTGGACGTCGTCGATGCTGATCGGGATCAGGCCCGCCCCGCACTCCTGGACGACCTCGGTGTCCTTGACCAGGCCGTCGCGGTGCAGGGTGACGGCGCAGCCGACGCTGGGGTGCCCGGCGAACGGCAGCTCCGTGCCCGGGGTGAAGATCCGCACCCGGTAGGTCGCCTCGGGGACCGTCGGCGGCAGCACGAAGATCGTCTCGGACAGGTTGAACTCGCGGGCGATCGCCTGCATCTGCTCACCGGCGAGGTCGGCCGCGTCGAACACGATCGCCAGGGGGTTGCCCGTGAACGGCCGGTCCGTGAAGACGTCGACCACCTTGTACCGCAGCATGATCATGCCGTGTCCTCCGCTTCGCTCCGCCACAGGCCGCTGATGCCATCGAGCCTAGGTGAGCGGCGGGCGCCGGAGGCGGTCCAACCGCGAGCCGGTGGTCTTCTTCAGTAGTCTTGAGCCTCGTGAGCACCGCGCCCAGGGTCTATGTCGCGCGCCTCGCCGGCCTGAGCGTGTTCGACCCGAACGGTGACCAGGTCGGCCGGGTGCGTGACGCGGTCGCGCGCGCCCGCACCGACGACCTGCCGCCCAGGGTGGTGGGGCTCGTCGCGGAGATGCCGATGCGCCGGCGGATCTTCCTGCCGATCGGCCGGATCACCGCGATGGAGCCCGACGCGGTGGTGCTCAACACCGGCACCCTCAACCTGCGCCGCTTCGAGAAGCGCCAGGGTGAGCTGCTGGTCCTGGAGGACTTCATCGACCGGCACGTCAGCGTGCCGGCGACCGGGCGCACCGGCACGGTCGTCGATGTCGCGATGGAGGCCGACCGCACCGGCACGTGGGCGCTGAGCCGGGTCGCGGTCCGCGAGTTCAGCGGCCGGCTCACCCGCCGCGGCCACCTCAACCAGCTCGAATGGGGTGAGGTCGCGGGGCTCGCCGGGACCCCGCACGCGCAGGGCACCGCCGGCATCCTCGCGGTGCTGGACAACATGCGCCCCGCCGACCTCGCCAACGTGCTGCAGGACCTGTCGGAGAGCCGCCGTGTCGAGGTGGCGACCGCCCTGGACGACGAGCGGCTCGCCGACGTCCTGGAGGAGCTCCCGGAGCACGACCAGCTGGAGATCATGGCGGCGCTCGAACCTGAGCGGGCCGCCGACGTCCTGGAGGAGATGGACCCGGACGACGCCGCCGACCTGCTCGCGGAGATGCCGAAGGGTGAGCAGGAGGTGCTGCTGGATCTCATGCAGCCCGACGAGGCGTCCCCGGTCCGCGCGCTGCTGGACTACCTGCCGGGCACCGCCGGGTCGGTGATGACGTCCGAGCCGATCGTCATGGCGCCGCACGAGACGGTCGCGGAGGCCCTGGCCCGCATCCGGGAGCCGCAGCTGTCGCCGGCCGTGGCCGCGGGGGTGTTCGTGACGCGCCCGCCGATGGCGACGCCGACGGGCCGCTACCTGGGCGTCGTGCACTTCCAGCGGCTGCTGCGGGAGCCCCCGTCGGCGCTGCTCGGCGGGGTCGTCGACAACGACATCAAGCCTCTCGCGCCGCAGGCCACGCTCGGCGAGATCACCCGCCGGATGGCGACGTACAACCTGGTGGTCATGCCGGTGATCGACGCCAACGACCGGCTCGTCGGCGCTGTCACGGTCGACGATGTGCTGGACCATCTGCTGCCCGAGGACTGGCGCGACCGTGAGCACGCGGCTGCTTCGGCGGGCACCGCGGGACGGGCGCTCGACGGCGCCGGCCGCACCCTGAGCGAGCCGGCCACCAACGGCGGGTCCGGGACGGCCGGCGGCCATGGTTGACCGGCGGCGGCTCGATCAGCCGCGCGAGCCGGGCCGGTTGAAGCTGCCCCGCTTCGACCCGGAGGCGTTCGGGCAGTGGTCGGAGGGGATCGCGCGGTTCATGGGGACCGCGAAGTTCCTCGTGTACATGACGGTCTTCATCCTCGCGTGGATCGTGTGGAACACGCTCGCGCCGAGGACGTGGCAGTTCGACCCGTACACCTTCACGTTCCTCACGCTGATCCTGTCGCTGCAGGCCTCCTACGCGGCGCCGCTGATCCTGCTCGCGCAGAACCGGCAGACGGACCGGGACCGGCTCGCCGCCGAGGAGGACCGGCGCCGCGCCGCCGCGCAGAAGGCCGACACGGAGTACCTGGCGCGGGAGATCGCGTCGCTGCGCATCGCCGTCGGTGAGGTCGCCACCCGCGACTTCCTGCGGTCGGAGCTGGCGCGGATGAGCGAGGAGCTCGACGAGGCCGCGGTGCGGCGGGCGAAGCTGGAGCGGAAGAAGGCGAAGAAGACGTCGCTGGACGAGCCCGCCGAGGAGGACGTCTTCAACCCCGACGACGACCCGCCGCGCCGGCGCGCCCGTCCGGCCCGCTGACGCTACTGGGCTCTCGCCGCGACGAGGAGGCCCTCGCCGAGGGGCAGGATCGCGGGGACCCACGCGTCGCTGTCGCGCAGGGCTTTGACGGCCTCCCTGAGCAGGACCGTCTCCGCGTCCCGGATGGTGGGATCACTGACTCTGCCGCCGCCGAGCGCGCCCGCCAGCACGAGGGTCCCGCCGGGTCGCAGGAGGCGCTCCGCGGCGGCGGTCACCGCCACGTACTCACTCGGGTCGTGGTCGACGAACACCAGGTCGTAGGCGCGGTCGGCGAGCCGGGGCAGGACGTCCAGGGCCCGCCCGCTGATGATCCGGGTCCGCGACGGCGGGTTGCCGGCGGCGGCGAAGACCCGCCGGGCCACCCGCTGGTGCTCCGGCTCGAGGTCGATCGTGGTGAGGACACCGTCGCGGCGCATGCCCCGCAGCAGCCACCCGCCGCTCACCCCCGTGCCGGTGCCGACGTCGACGACGGCCTTGGCGTTGCCGACCGCGGCGACGACCCGCAGCGCCGCGCCCTCACCCCGGCTGACGCTGGCGATGCCCAGCTCGGCGGCCTGCTCGCGGGCCGCGGTGAGCACCGGATCCTCCAGCACGTAGCCGTCGACGAAGTCGGCGAACTGCTGTGCGGTTCTGACGGACGGGGGGATGTCGCACCTCCATGAGACGTCGATCCCCGCAAGCCTAGGAGACCTCGCCCTCACGTGTGGGATGCCGGCCCGTGTAATGCTGGATGCGAAACGGACGGAGGAGCCGATCGTGACAGACGGTTCGGCCTGGCGTCAGCCTGGCCACGGCGCATCGACCAGCCCCGCTGGTTGGCCGATGCCGCCCGCGCAGCCGCGACCGCAGCCCGCCCCGAGCAGCTGGTGGTCCGACGCCCTCGCAGACCCGTGGCGTGACCCCGACGCGCAGGTCGTCGTGGTCAAGACCCCGGCCGAGGAGGCGCCGGAGCTGGAGAAGCCCCCGCCGCCCGGGCCCGGCCCCAAGGCGGGGATCGGCCTGGTGCTGATCGTGTCGATCGTCACGGCCCTGCTCGCCGGCGCGCTCGGCGGGACCCTCGGCTACGTGTTCGCCGGCGGTGGCGGCAGCATCCTGGGCAACTCGCCGCTCGGCAGCGACCCGCCGCTCAACGGCCGCCCGCCGGACACCGTCGCCGCCCTGGCGAAGAAGGTCCTCCCGAGCGTCGTCACGATCAGCATGCGGGTCGGCTCCGGCACGTCCCTCGGCTCCGGCTTCGTCGTCTCCAACGACGGGTACGTGATCACCAACAACCACGTCGTGCACGGCGGCAGCGGCAACGCCACGGTCCGCTTCAACGACGCCTCGGTCGCCCCGGCGATCGTCGTCGGCGGCGACGACGAGTCCGACATCGCCGTGCTGAAGATCGACACCGCGGGCCTGCCCGACGACAAGCTGCAGCCCGTCGAGTTCGGCGACTCCGACCAGCTCCAGGTCGGTGACCCGGTCGTCGCGATCGGCTCCCCGCTCGGCCTGACCAGCACGGTCACCTTCGGCGTGGTCAGCTACCTCGACCGCCCCATCCGCACCAGCGAGGGCGGCACGGCCCGCTACTACTCGGCGATCCAGACCGACGCGGCCGTCAACCAGGGCAACTCCGGTGGTCCCCTCTTCGACGGCGCCGGCCGGGTCGTCGGCATCAACTCCGTCATCGGCACCCTCTCGGAGGACCAGTCGAACGCCGGCAACGTCGGCCTCGCCTTCGCCATCCCGATCAACCACGCCCGCCGCGTCGCCCAGGACGTCATCAACACCGGCAAGGCCCGCCGCACTGTGATGGGTGTCTCACCCGACCCCAGCTACCGCAACCCGGCCGGCGGCGCCCGCCTCGCCTCCGTCGAAGCCAACGGCCCCGCCGCCGGCGGCGGCCTCCGCGCCGGCGACGTCATCATGGCCGTGAACAACAAGCCCGTCGAGGAGTTCTGGGACCTCACGGCGCTCATCCGCAAGTACGCTCCCGGCGCCGTCGTCGAGATCCAGTACCTGCGCGGCACCAGCAAGGAGAAGACCTCGGTGACCCTGGTCGCCGACGCGAAGTGACCGGTGGGCCCTCCCGTTCCGTGCCCCGGGGTGCGTAGGCTGGCGGGCGAGAGCAAGGAGGCCGGCAATGGGCTTGGAAAACCTCGGTGGCTGGGAGTTCATCGTCATCATCCTGGTGGGGCTGTTCATCTTCGGCCCCGACCGGCTGCCGAAGGCGATCAGCGACGGCATGCGCATGCTCCGCAACGTCCGCCAGATGGCCCGTAACGCCACCGGCGACCTGAGCCGCGAGCTCGGCACCGACATCCAGCTCGAAGACCTCCACCCGAAGACCTTCCTGCGTAAGCACCTGCTCAGCGAGGCCGACGAGGCCGCGCTGCGCCGCCCGCTCCAGGACATCGTCGGCGAGGTCCGCGGCGTCGCCGACACCGTGAAGCGCGACGCGGAGGCCGCCATCAACGGCGCGAACACCCCCGCTCCCACCCCGCCGCCCTCGACCTCCCTGACGAAGCCGGCCGCCGCCGCCCCGGCCGCCCGCCCCTCCTGGGACGACGTCACCTGACCCCTCTGGCCGACCGCCACATGCATCCGGCCGACTTCCCGGGACGCAGGCACACGGCCACCCCGCACCATGGCCCCGAGCGACGCGGGCGCTGGCACCTTGCTGGGTCATGATCCCGGACGGCTCCGGCGGCAGGGCCCGCCCAGGACCGTCCAGGATCACGCTGACCGCTCGACCCACTGTGGGGTTTGGAGCCGGCGACGGCGGTGTCACCACCGAACATGCACCTCGGCGGCGGCGCGACGTGAGGACGGCACCTCAGGCCCGGCCCGGCAGCCACCGCAACCACGCCACCCGTTCGCACTGCCGCCAGGCCGGGCGGATCCATCGGCCCAGCGAATGTCCGCCCGCACACGGTGTGGTCGACCCCTACCGCGGACCCCAGCCTGGACCCCTCCAGTGACTCCTGGGGAACACCGTGAGCAACCGCCGAACCGGGCGGGGCAAGGGCGGCGCGGACATCCGCGCCCCACCGCCGCCACGACGGGCCGTCCGAGAGCCCCGGACGACCCGTCACGCCGGGACGGGTGGATCAGGACATCTGAGGTGCCGGCAGCCCGCTGCGCGAGGACCCCTCGTCACGAACCGGCGGCTCGACGGCACGGCGGGCCGCGCGGGCCGCGCGGGCCGCGGCGCGGCGGTCCTGGTCGCGCCAGTCCAGGGCGGTCCGGGTCGTATACGCCCACCAGCCGATCGTGTCCCCATACCAGTCGCGCAGCTCGTCCGGGGACGGGGTCGGCGTGCCATAGACGGCCTCGGCGGCGTCGCGGTGCTGGCGGAGCTCGAGCGGGGCCCGGTCGGGGCGGCCGAGGACCCGCAGGAGCAGGGCGTGGGCGGTGAAGGGGCCGATGCCGGGCACGGTCAGCAGCGCGTCATACACCTCGGCGGCGGGGGCGGTGCGCAGCCAGGGCTCGCCGAGGCCGTCCAGGCCGGTCAGCACCGCGTGGAGACGCCGGGCGCTGAGCATGTTGCTGGCATACGGCTGCAGTCCCTCGACGCCGAGCGCGGTCAGCGTGGACATCGGCGGGAACGCGGCATAGGTGACACCGCCGACGATGCCGTGGGGGCCGTGGGCGGTGAGGAGGCGGCGCTTGTACGCCTTGGCGAACCAGTGGGCGGAGTGGTGGACGAGTGTGTAGAAGACGGCGCCTTCGGTGAGGGACGGGAAGCGGACCTGGTGGAGGCCCTCGGTGGTGGCGAGGACGGGTGCCATGAGCGGGTCCGCGCGGGCCAGGTGCAGGAACCGGGCGCGGTCGTCGGCGAGACCGAGCCAGTCGCTCACCCGGTCGCCGACCGCGTCCAGCTCCCCCGGTCTCAGCTCGCCGTCGCTGAACACGGTGAGCGTGACCCCGGGCATCCCGTCGTCGCGGCCGGTGACGTCGGTGACGACGGCGCGGGTGGGGTCGTCGGGGTGCAGGAAGGCGCGGCGGGCCCGGCCGGGGGTGACGAGCTGGTCGCCGCCGCACGGGGCGAAGGACTCCATGGCGCGCAGCGAGCAGGCGAGGTCGAAGGGGGCCGTGGCGGCGAGGACGGTGCGGGTGGTGGTGCCGAGTTCTGTCATGCCCACATTTTCGAACAGGGGTACGACAGAAAACGGAAATCGCCGCGTGCCTCAAGGGGCGAGGCGCGCGGCGTACAACGATCGTCCCATCGGCGTGGACGTGGGACAACCCTGTCACCGTTCGGGTGAGTGTGATGTGTTACCGCCCGCGGCAGGGTGCCTGAACAGGCTCGGCGGCCGACGTACGATTGCGGGCATGTCAGCCCCGGCCACCACTGTCGAAGCCGCGATCAATGCCGCACTGTCGACCGTCGACGACCCTGAGATCCGTCGCCCGATCACCGAGCTCGGCATGGTGCGCGACGTCGTGCTGCGGCCTGACGGCGTGGCCGTGATCGGGTTGTTGCTCACGGTCGCCGGGTGCCCGTTGAAGGACAAGTTGCGGACCGACATCACCAGTGCGGTCGGGGCGGTCGACGGGGTCACCGGGGTCGAGGTCGACTTCGGGGTGATGACCGCCGAGCAGCGCAAGGAGCTGCAGAGCAGCCTGCGCGGCGACGTGCAGGAGCCGGTCATCCCGTTCGCCCAGCCGGGTTCGCGGACCAGGGTGTATGCGGTCGCCAGCGGCAAGGGCGGCGTGGGCAAGTCGAGCGTGACGGTCAACCTGGCCGCGGCGCTGGCCGCGAAGGGGCTGAAGGTCGGTGTCGTCGACGCGGACATCTACGGGCACTCGGTGCCGCGGATGCTCGGCGCGGACGGCCGGCCCACCCAGGTCGAGTCGATGATCATGCCGCCGTCGGCGCACGGGGTGAAGGTCATCTCGATCGGGATGTTCACGCCGGGCAACACCGCCGTGGTGTGGCGGGGGCCGATGCTGCACCGGGCGTTGCAGCAGTTCCTCGCCGACGTCTACTGGGGTGACCTGGACGTGCTGCTGCTGGACCTGCCGCCGGGCACCGGTGACGTGGCGATCTCCCTCGCCCAGCTGCTGCCGTCGGCGGAGATCCTGGTCGTGACGACGCCGCAGGCCGCCGCGGCGGAGGTCGCGGAGCGGGCCGGGTCGATCGCCCTGCAGACGCACCAGCGCATCGTCGGCGTCGTGGAGAACATGTCGTGGCTGGAGCTGCCCGACGGCCAGCGCATGGAGGTCTTCGGCAGCGGCGGCGGCACGCAGGTCGCGGAGTCGCTCGGCCGGCTCGTCGGCGCGCCCGTGCCGCTGCTGGGTCAGATCCCGCTCGACACGCGCCTGCGTGAGGGCGGCGACGCCGGGGTGCCGCTGGTGCTGTCCGAGCCGTCGGCGCCCGCCGCGGCCGCGCTGGCCGCCGTCGCCGACCGGCTCGCGGTCCGCCGCGAGAGCCTGGTGGGCAAGCCGCTCGGCCTCAAACCCGCCGGCCGCTGAGCACCGAAAAGGCCCGCTGGCCACTTGAGGACCGAAGCAGGTCCAAAAGCCGGTTCAAGAGCAGGTTCAAGAGCCGGCGGCGGCCACGGGTACCCGACCCGGAGCCGCCGCCGAACGTCAGCCCGCGGAGGTCTCGAGCCAGCGCAGGAGGGTGCGCACACCCCAGCCGGTGGCGCCCTTGGTCAGCTCACCGTCGGCGGAGTCCGCCCACGCCGATGACGACATGTCCAGGTGCGCCCACTGCTCCCGCAACCCGCCGGTGAACTCGCGCAGGTACAGCGCCGCCATCAGCGACCCCGCGCCGACGTCGGTGGAGTTGACGATGTCGGCGACGTCGCTGCCGAGGGCCTCGAAGTAGTCGTCGTGCAGCGGCATCCGCCACATCGACTCGCCGGCGGCCGCGGCGGCCTCCGCCAGCGACAGCGCGAGGGTGTCGCTGTGGCTGTACAGCGCGGCGGTCCGCTTGCCGAGGGCGACGCCCTGCGCGCCGGTCAGGGTCGCCAGGTCGATGATCGCGTCGGGCCGTAGCCGCCGGACGGCGTAGGCCATGGCGTCGCCGAGGACGAGACGGCCCTCGGCGTCGGTGTTGTGGATCTCGCTGGTGATGCCGCCGTAGTGGCGCACGACGTCGCCGGGGCGGAAGGAGTCGGCGCCGAGCGAGTTCTCCGCCAGGGGCGCGAGCGCGGTGATCCGCAGCGGCAGGCGCAACGCCGCCGCGGCGAGGGTCGCGCCGATGACGGCGGCGGCGCCGGCCATGTCCTTGCGCATGAGCTTCATGCCGGACAGCGGCTTGACGCAGATGCCGCCGGTGTCGAAGGTGATGCCCTTGCCGACGAGCACGACGTGCCGTTTGGCGCCGCGGGGCCGCCAGGACATCTCGACGAGGCGCGGCCCGCGGGTGGAGCCGCCGCCGACGGCGAGGATCGCGTTGAACCCCTCCGCGGCGAGCGCCTTCGGGTCGCGGACGGTCGTCGTCAGCCCGGCGACGCCGGCGGCGGCCTTCTCGACCCGCTTCGCGAACCACGCGGGGGTCTTCTCGTCGCTGGGCATGTTGGTGAGGTCCCGGGCGAGCCGGGTGGACTCCGCGACGGCCTTCGCGGCGGCGAGCGCTGCCGCCAGGTCCGCGTCCGTGGCGTCCGTGGCGTCCGGCGGTGACACGAGCACGACGCGGCGCAGCTCCGGCGGCTCGTCGGCGCCGAGGCGGAAGCGGTACGACGCGAGCCACAGCCCCTCGCCGAGCCCCCGGACGGCCGCCGGGGTGACGTCCTGCGGCAGTAGGAGCGTGAGGGTGGGCTCGCCGCTCGCCGACCTGGCGAGCTTGGCGCCCGCGGCCCGCCAGCCGGCCTCGTCGCCGGCCCCGACACCGACGAAGAGCAGCTTGTCGGGGCGGTGCCCGGCCCGCGGCAGCTTGTGGATGGTGCCGGCCGACCCGGAGTGCTCGACGTCCAGCAGGAACGCTGTGATGTCGTCCAGGTCGGCCGGGCCGAGCTTTAGCCTCGCCAGCGTCAGCCGCACCGCGGCGAGCCGTGCCGCCGCGAGCTCCTCCGACGACGGCGAGGGGTCTGTGGTGTCCTTACCGGCCGGCACGACAACGGCGACCGCGCCGGAGGCGTTGCGGGCCGTGGCGAACCGTATGTCCAGCAAGTGATTGCCTCCATCAAAAGTTTCCGCGCACGCCTCGGGGAGTGACCGCCCAGGGCCACTCGGTCGCGCGGGGTGGTGCCGGATGAACGGAAAAGACCTCAGCCGGTGGCGGTCTTCAGCGCCTCACTGAGCTCGTTGGCCTCATCCTTGGTCATCTCGACGACGAGCCGCCCACCACCTTCCAGCGGGACACGCATGACGATGCCCCGCCCCTCCTTGGTGACCTCCAGCGGACCGTCGCCTGTCCGCGGCTTCATGGCCGCCATGTTGTCTCCCTTCGCTCCCTGATGTCCCAGACATCAGGTGGCACAGCCGTCCCCGCATGCCCGCGCGTCGTCTCACCAGCGTCGACCGGGACCTGCCTCCCGGCCTTCCGACTCGTGATGAACGCGCCAACAGATGATTTTCCCTGATGATGGCCCCAAGACCCAAACTGGGACGCGAACCATGTGACAACTCCTGGCGGTGGATGCCGGTCAACTGTCACAATAAGCGGCCATGCAGGCCCGGTCCGCCCTCTTTGATCTCTATGGCGACCATCTCCGTCCCCGCGGTGGGCGGGCCGCCGTCGCGGCCCTCGTGCGCCTGCTCGCACCGCTCGGCATCGCGCCACCCGCCGTGCGCACCGCGGTGTCACGGATGGTACGCCAGGGCTGGCTGCATCCTTTACGGTTACCGACCGGCCCGGGCTACGGCATCACCCCGAAGGCGGCACGGCGACTCGACGCGGCGGGAGCCCGCATCTACCGCACCTCGAAGGGCGACACCGCCTGGGACGGCCGCTTCGATCTCATCACGCTCGACCCGCCGCAGCACCGAGGCGCGCGGGCGAAACTCGTCGCCAACCTCGGATTTCTCGGGTACGGCGCGATCGACGCCTCCACCTGGATCGCGCCACGCCCCGGCGAGGGCGTCGACACGCTGCTGACCGAGGCCGGCGTCCGGTACGACCGGTTCAGCGCCGAGCACGTCGCCGGCGGGGAGCGGCTCGTGTCCCGCGCCTGGGACCTGCGGGAGATCGGCGAGGCGTACGAGCAGTTCGTGGCCCGGCTGACGCCCCTCGTGGCGGCGATCGGGCCCGGCACCGACGACGAGCGGGCGTACGCGGCCAGATTCACGCTCGTGCACGCCTGGCGGGCGTTCCTGTTCCGCGACCCGCAGCTGCCGCCGGAGCTGCTGCCGCCGGACTGGCCCGGGACCGCGGCCGCGGCGTTCTTCGACCGGCACGCGACCCGTCTGCGGCCCGCCGCCGACCGGTACGTTGACCAGTGTCTGCGCAACCAGTAAGGAGCCGAAGCATGAGTCTTGAGGTCGAGCGCAACGGCGCGGTCGCCATCGTCACGTTCAACCGTCCCGAGGCGCTCAACGCGCTGGACAACGCCACCAAGGTCGCGCTGCGCGACACCCTCCGGGAGCTGGCGGACGACACCGCGGTCCGGGCCGTCGTCCTCGCCGGCGCCGGCCGCGCGTTCTGCGTCGGCCAGGACCTGCGCGAGCACGTCGCGCTGCTGGAGTCTGGCAGCGAGGGGCCGCTGTCGACCGTCCGGGAGCACTACAACCCGATCGCCGAGCAGATCGTGGGCATGCCGAAGCCGGTCGTCGCCGCCGTGCGGGGCATGGCCGCCGGCGCCGGCGCGTCCCTCGCGCTGCTGGCCGACTTCCGCGTCGGCGGTCCGAAGACCGGGTTCCTGATGGCGTTCGCCAACGTGGGCCTCGCCGGGGACACCGGCGTGTCGTGGACGCTGCCCCGGCTCGTCGGGCACGCGAAGGCGGCGGAGCTGCTCCTGCTGGCCGAGCCGATCGACGCCGCGACCGCCGACCGGCTCGGGATGCTGACGCGACTGGTCGACGACGACGAGCAGGTGCTGCCGGTCGCGCTGGAGCTCGCGGCCCGGCTCGCCGCCGGACCGACCGTCGCGTACGGGCAGATCAAACGCCAGCTCGCCGCCGGCGTGTCCGGCACGCTGAGCGAGACCCTGGAGGTCGAGGCGCAGGCCCAGGCCATCTGCGGGCAGACCACGGACCATCGGGCATCGACGGCCGCCTTCGTGCAGAAGCAGAAGCCGGAGTTCGTCGGAGCCTGACCGCGGATTTACCTCGCTCGAACACCGCGGCCCTACGGTTGATCACATGGCCGACCGGAAAGCACTCGCACACCTGCTGCGCCGCGCGACCTTCGGACCGACCGCGGAGGAGGTCGACGCGGCGGAGCGGGCAGGTGCCGCGGCGACCGTCGACGCCCTGCTCGAGCCCTCGCGCACGGACGCCGGCGCGGCGCGTACCCCCGTGCCCGAACTGCCACCCGTGGTCAACGAGAAAACCGAGCGGGCCGCGCAGCTGCGCACCGTCGGATACTGGTGGCTCGACCGCATGGTCCAGGCCGAGCACCAGCTGCCGGAGAAGCTGACGTTCTTCTGGCACGGGCACTGGGCGACGTCCGCCGACAAGGTCAAGTACGGCTCGCTGATGCTCGGCCACCAGCAGACCCTGGCCCGCACCGGCCTCGGCGACTTCGGCACGATGCTGCGCGCGATGCTGCGCGACCCGGCGCTGATCATCTGGTTGGACGGGCAGAAGAACACCCTCAAGGCACCCAACGAGAACCTCGCCCGCGAGCTGATGGAGCTGTTCACGCTCGGTGTCGGGCACTACACGGAGCAGGACGTCCGGGAGGGTGCCCGCGCGCTGACCGGCTGGGTCGTGGACAACAAGGCCGGCACGGCGAGCCTCAACCCGAAACGGCACGACAGCAAACCCAAGACCATCCTGGGCAGCACCGGCGACTTCGACGCCGACGGGTTCGCCGGCGTGCTGCTGGCCCGCCCGGAATGCCCCGAGTTCATCGCGAAGCGGTTGTGGCTGCGGTACTGCGGGGACAACGCGATCCCCGCGGCGGTGCTCGCGGAGGCCGCGAAGCAGCGCACGACCGGCGCGATGCTGAAGGTCCTGCTGCTCGCCGACGGCCACGCCGAGCTGGTCAAGCAGCCCGTGGAGTGGCTGGTCGGCGCGCTGCGGCAGCTCGGCCTGCGCCCCGGCGACATGCCGGAGCAGCAGCGCAAGCAACTGCAGAACGGGCTCAACCAGCTCGGCCAGGTGCCGCTGCGCCCGCCGAGCGTCGGCGGCTGGCCGGCCGGTGCCGCGTGGCTCACCACGTCGGCGACGCAGGCCCGGCTGAAGCTGGCGCAGCTGCTGGCCTCGAAGGCCCCGCAGCCCGTCCTGGACCGCATCGCCGCGGCGCCGCAGGGGACCCGGATCGACGCCATGGCCAGGCTGCTGGTCGTCGACGCGTTCACCGACCGGACCCGGGCCGCGCTCACCCCCGCCGCGGGCGACCCCCGCAAGCTCCTGGCCCTGGGTCTGGCGAGCCCCGAATACGCGATCCACTAGTTGCTCGGGAGGCGACATGGACACCCAGACCCGGCGCAAGTTCCTGATCACCAGCGGTGTCGTCGGCGCCGCCGGCCTCGCCGCGGGCGGCGCGTGGACGCTGCGTGACATCTTCGACACCGCCACCTGGGACGACCGGCCCGGCGACGCGAAGACGCTGGTCCTGGTCACGCTGTACGGCGGCAACGACGGCCTGGCCAGCGTCGTCCCCTTCGCCGAGAAGGGCTACCGCGACGCGCGCGGCGACCTCGCCTACAGCGCCGAGGAGGTGCTCAAGCTCGACGACGTCAGCGGGCTGAACCCGGCCTACAAGGGCCTGAAGAAGATGTTCGACGCCAAGAAGCTCGCCGTGATCCGCGGCGTCGGCTACCCGAAGCCGGACCACAGCCACTTCCGCTCGATGGACATCTGGCAGACCGCGCAGCCCGACCGCCCCGGCAACACCGGGTGGCTCGGCCGCTGGCTCGACACGTTCGGCGGCGACCCGCGCCACGCCGTGTCCTTCGAGCCGGTCCTTCCGCCGGTACTGGCCGGCGAGACGAGCGCCGGCGCCGCTGTCCCGGTCACCGGGCTCGCGCTGCCGAACGGCGTACAGACCGCGACGCTGTCGAAACTGGGTGAGGCCGCCGCCGGCGAGTCGCCGCTGCAGGCCCGCGCGGCGCGCGCGTTCGCCGACCTGGTCAGCGTCGACACCCTCATCTCCTCGACCGCCACCGACGAGGACACCGACGGCGACGAGAACGCCGGCACCGGCACCGGCGGCCGCTCCGACCTCAAGGCGCAGCTCGACCTGGTCGCCCGCTGCGTCGAGGCGAACGTCGCGACCCGCGTCTTCTCCGTGTCGCTCGGCGGCTTCGACCTGCACGCCTCGGCGGGCCGGTCCACCCAGGAGATGATCCTGGAGCGGCTCGACGACGCGCTGACCGGCTTCACGACGCGGATGGCCAAGACGGAAGCGGGCCGCAAGGTCGTCGTCGCCGTCTACTCCGAGTTCGGCCGCCGGGTCGCGGCGAACGGCTCCGAGGGCACCGACCACGGCACGGCCTCGGACATGTTCCTGCTCGGCAGCCCCGTGCGCGGCGGCCTCTACGGCGAGCAGCCGAGCCTGTCCGACCTGGACAACGGCGACCTGAAGTTCACCACCGACTTCCGGTCCGTCTACGCCACGCTGCTCAAGGACGTCCTGGACGCCGACCCGCAGCGCATCCTCGGCTACTCCTCGGCGCTGCCCGGGCTGCTGTAGCTACTCCTCTTCGGGGTCCTGGTTGGCCTCGGCCCCGAGCACGAACGCCTGCATCGCGAGCTCATCCCCGACCGGCCACACGAACGCGGGCAGCTCCGCCGGGCCGAGGTCACGCACGTACGTCCAGAACTCCCGCACCGCCTCACCCGGCGACGCGGCCTCGATCGGCAGGTCCACGCTCACCAGCCAGGTGCGCTTCCCGTCCTTCGGCACGCCGGCGGCCGCGCTCGCCACCTTCCCGAACGCCGCCTCGTCCAGCGGGTGCGCCCCCGGCTCGAGCCCCGCCCCGAACGGCACCGGCGCCGCGATCAGGTCGACGGTGTACCGCACCCGCCCCTCGGCGTCCGCCCGCCCCACCCCGAACACCACCGGCGGCTCGACGGCCGCCACCAGCAACGCCTCATCCCCGGCCGGCAACGTGGTCTCCGGCACGAACGGCGACGCGTAGAGCCGCTCCTGCGAGTACCGCTCCTCGGAAACAACCACCGCCCACTTCGCCATACCCCCATTCCACCACCCTCCGCCGCTCCCCTCACCCCACCCCTGGACCACGGCACCCGGTGACTGGACGTAGCGGCCCGCACCCGCGCCCCGGGCCGGAACGCGCGGCGACGCCGGCCCCGGGCGAATGAAACTGCCACACCCGGCCGCACGGCGTTCGCGGGCGAGGCAGCCGCCGGCCAGCTGGCTCTTCCCGGTGGGGTCAGAGTGCCGCCGGAGACCTTCCCTGGCGCCCGCGTCGCCAGGACGGGCCGGCCGGACATCCGCTCCGGCGCGTCGGCCCGCACGCACAAGCCCGACCCTGTCGCACGAAACACAGACGATGCGCCACGCAGCAGCGCACCGAGGGCCAACGCAACCCCCTCACTCCCACGAGAGACGGAAAAGACGACTCCCCCGAAGCCCAGAAACTCGAC